>NZ_JAYGIN010000010.1:0-165778 GCF_034931005.1 Arcicella sp. LKC2W | reverse complement strand
GGGTCGTTTATCACACTTAAACAACTTAATAGACTCATTTGACAAATTTTATTTTGTGCAAAGTTAAAGTATTTTCAATATATCAAAGAACTTAACAGCCCTGCTCCATCGGAGAGGGGAGAAAAAAGCGGAAGAATGCTCCCCTCTCCATCGGAGAGGGGCTGGGGGTGAGGTTTTTAGGACTTGCATTAATAAGTATACAGTTCCGAAACAAAAAATTGAAACTGTACGGGAATTAATTTATTGGTCTTATGCAAATTTAGCAATGGCTCATTCTGCCGTGGACAAGGGAAATGAGAAATATGGGATGTTAAATTTCATGATTCGTGCCTATTCGCTAATCCACAACACTCAAATACAGACAATGATAACCATCTGCTCGTAATTTTGTTGTTTTAATGTACAGTTCAAATTTATAATTATTTTCCAAGAACCATGTTAAAACGCATTTCAACCCTCAGTATTTTTTTATTGGCAACGATGTTTGCCATTACCACTTTTGCCAAAAGCAAACCACAATACTACGAAACCAGAGTGTATAGTTTCAAGAATGCCGCTCAGAAAACCGTTGTAGAAGATTACTTCAAAAATGCGGCAATACCAGCCTATAATCGTGCAGGAATTACTTCAGTTGGCGTTTTTGACGAAGCCGACCAAAAAGATGGATTAAAATTATATGTCCTAATTCCATATAAATCGTTGGAAGAATTTAGTAAAATTGGTGCTAAATTATCGGCGGATGCAGTTTATCAACAAGCGGCAAAACCTTATTTGGATACTGACCACACAATGCCCGCTTATGAGCGATTTGAAAGTTCATTATCGGTTGCTTTTAAAGATTGGACGACCTTGAAAGTACCGACTACGACTGCCCCAAAATCGGAAAGAGTATATGAATATCGTTTGTACGAAAGTCACAGTGAAGCTAAAGGAAACAAGAAAGTTGATATGTTTAATGAAGGTGGGGAAATTAATATTTTCGTAAGATTAGGCTTCAATCCTGTATTTTATGCTCAGACAATTATTGGTGGAAAACAGCCTAATTTAGTATATATGACCACTTTTGATAATAAAAAATCAAGAGATGAGCATTGGAAAGCATTCGGTGCAGATTCAGAATGGAATCGAATTAAAGTTCTTCCAGAATATGACCACGCCATGACAAAAGCAGAAACTCACTTTTTGACTCCTACCGAATATTCGCAGATATAAAAATAGACCACAGATTTTACGGATTAGGCAGATTTACACAGATTTTTTTTGATAATTAATCTGTGTAAATCTGTTAAATCCGCAAAATCTGTGGTCTATCTTTTTGAGGACTATTTCCGATAATCCAACGCAGGTTTTCTATCTCCCAAAAGAGCCTCATATTTAAAGTCAGCTCCACGTTTTTGTAGCCATTCAGCCTTTGCTTTTTCAATGAGTACTGCATCTTTGTACAAATCCAAAGCCGTGCAAGCCAATGTTTTAGCTGCCACAATCATTCCTTTTTGCCCAATTGTCATACCACTCGCCGCCGTTGATTGCCAACTGTGTGCCGCCGAACCCGAAACCCAAGTAGCAGTCTGTAAACCAACCGTCGGTACAGTCCAACTTACATCGCCTACATCAGTAGAACCTCCACTGGTAGCACTTGCCGAACCATCTCTGAAATCTTTTACCTTCGCTGCATTTTCTACGGGTTGTTTTTGGTCGCCTAACGTTTCACTGATTTTTTCGGCAAATTTTTTCTCTTCCTCCGTATAAGTTACTCCGCCAACCATTGCTAAATTATTGTGCATCGTTTCAGCTAAGGTAACGTTTGGCAATAGGTTAAAAACACCACCCAAAACTTCCCATTCTACTTTTGTTCCCGTTCCTAAAGCAGCACCCTGAGCGGCATTTTCAATGCGTTTCCAAACACTTTGTAAAATGTCACGGTCTTTATGACGAGCGTAATAATACACTTCAGCGTAAGCAGGCACAACATTTGGAGCTTCGCCACCCTTCGTAATTACATAATGGATACGAGTATCTTGAGGAATATGTTCACGCATCATATTTACCATCATATCCATTGCTTCTACGCCGTCCAAGCCAGAACGACCTCTTTCAGGTGATGCCGCAGCGTGTGCAGCAATGCCTTTGAAACGGAATTTAGCGTTTTTATTTGCCAACGAAGTTCCCGCATCGGCTGAATTTTGAGAACCTGGATGCCAGTGCAAAACCACATCAACATCATTAAAAAGTCCTTCACGCACCATGTAAACTTTGCCAGAACCACCTTCTTCGGCAGGGCAACCATAAATTTTTACCGTTCCTTTTTGTCCAGATTTTTGTAACCAATTTTTTACCTCAATCGCTGCTGCAACTGATGCCGTACCGAATAAGTTATGCCCACAACCGTGTCCGCCTTTTTGATTTGGAATAGGTTTTATTTCTGGAACAGATTCTTGTGCTAAACCTGGAAGTGCATCATATTCTGCCAAAATTCCAATGGTTGGTTTGCCTTCGCCAAAAGTAGCCAAAAATGCCGTTGGAATGCCTGCTACACCTGCTTGAACGCTAAAGCCTTCTTTTTTGAGTAATTCTTGTAACAAAATAGACGATTTTTCTTCCATATATCCCAATTCGGCATAATTCCAGATTTGCTTTGAGATGCCTGCGTATTCGTCAAAACGTTTGTCGATGTTGGAAATAACAATTTGTTTATCCGTGTTTTGAGGAGGAGGAATTGCCATTTTCTTTTTTTGTGAAAATGCCGATAAGGTTGATAGTGTTAGGAGGATAATTAGGGCTTTTTTCATTGTTGTTTGTTGATATTTAAGTTGTTGATGATACAACAAATATAGCCTTTCTGACCAAAAAACAAAAAAGTAGGTCAGCCACCCGACATTCTAATATCTACAATTTCATAAATTGCGTGGGTAAACCCGTACATTTTACTTCGTAAAATTCCATGAAAAAACTGATACTTCTCTTAATAGTTCTTCATACTTCAATCAATATAAAGGCTCAAGTTATCTCTGGACAAGTTTTTGATTCCCGCACCAAAGAACCTTTGCCCTTTGTGTCGGTTTCTGTCAAAAATACGACAAAAGGAGTCTTGTCTCATGAAGATGGGCGTTTTTCAATTACAGTAAATAATAAAGATACTGAGCTGATTTTTAGTTCGATAGGTTATTTTCCGAAGGTCATAAAAGCCGTAAATGCGAATGCCATTTATCTGGAAGAAAAGGATAATCAACTATCAGGCGTAACAGTTCATTATATCAACCCCGCTCATCGAATTATAGAATCTGCCATTAAAAATAAGCCTTTCAATGACCCCGAAAATTACCTTTCTTTTAAGTACGAAGTTTATCATAAAAGTATTGTAACGGCAGATATTGACTCCTTGAATGCCAATAAAAAGTTAGGAAAAATACTTCAAAATAATGATTTATTTGTGAATGAAAGTTATGCTACTCGGCATTTTATTCGTCCCAATTTAAGCAAAGAAATCGTTGTCGCTTCTCGTACTTCAGGCACTAAAAGTACCCTTTTTACCAGTTTAACGCCACTTTTGCAACAATTCGGATTTTACCGTGATTTCATTCAATTTCAAGGCAGACAGCTAAGTGAGCAATTAATTTATGTAAATCCACTCGCCACAGGAGCAATCAATCGTTACGATTTTGATTTAATTGATACGCTTATTACTGAAATCGGTGATAGCACTTTTGTCATAGAATTTGCTCCCCAAAAAAACTCAAATTTTGAAGGGTTAAAAGGTGTTTTACATATCCATTCAGACAATTTTGCCTTGCAATATGTAGAAGCCGAACCTGCCGAAAAAGGACTTTTGAATTTCAAATTAGAGCAGGTTTATGAAAAAAACGGGGAAACCAATAGATGGTTTCCTAAAGATTTGTCGGCTGAATGGCTTTTGTCAGAATTTAAAATTGGCGGACAAAGTTTGAGATTTAACATCAGAAGTTCTATTAAAAATGTCGAATTAGATGTTCCTATTTTAGCTTCATATTTTGATGAAAATGCCCTTGAAATCAAACCAGATGCCATTTATCAAGATGATAATTTTTGGAAAAACCTTCGTCCTGATTCTCTTTCGGTAAGAGAGAAAAATACCTTTTTGTATCATAAATCAATGTCTTTGGCTAAGAAATTCAAGCAAACAGCCATCTTGAATGCGTCAGAATGGTTTGTGGCGGGCATGATTCCATTGAGCAAAAAGTTAGATTTATCTATTCAAAATCTTTTTGATGCAAATGTTTATGAAGGAATTCGTCCTACTTTTAATGTATTAACGAATGAAAATTTCTCAAAAATTATTCGATTAGACGCAAAGGTTGGTTATGGATTTAATGATAAGGCTTTTAAATATGAAGGGAGAATTAGATTGACCCTCAGCGAAAAACTAAGAATGCGATTGAGTTTGCAGTATCGTTCTGATATTTCCGAACCGGGTAACGTCCAGTTTTTTATCTGGAATTCTCCACAAATCCCATACGAATTAATCCGTACTTTTCAGATTGCAAAAGCGGATAGTTTGAAACAAATGAAAGCAGAACTCACTTTTAAGGCGTTGAAATATGGCGTTGTATCTGTCTCATTTACAGACGAATATCGAAATCCGACTTATAAATATAAATACCATAATCCGATGCACGACCCCGCAAGTCCGATGATGGACGACTTTCATACAACTGAAATTGGGGTTGGAATTAGGTATGCTTTTGGCGAACAATTTTCACAAGTTGGGCGTGGTTCAATTATTACAACCTTACCATCTCCCATTTTTGCTTTGCATCTGGCACAGGGAGTTTTGTACTTCCCTGAAGGAAAGACTAATTACACAAAACTCAACGCAAGAGTAGAATATACTTTGAATACGCCAAGTTTTGGGCAAACTTTCTTACATTTTACGGCAGGAAAAACTTGGGGTGAAGTTCCTTATCCTTATCTATACAATGGGCGTGGTGGAAAGGCTGAAGACGGTAATTTGATTTGGGTTGCCAATCATTTTAACACTATGGGACTATATGAATTTACGTCCGACCAATACACAAACTTATTCGTAACTCATAGTTTTGGTAGTTTATTGTCGAAACCCAATATTAAATGGTTCAGACCAGATGTGTCTGTTTTTCAGGGAATTGCATTTGGTAATTTTAATAATAATAACAATGCTCATGAAGGAATTGATTTTAAAACATTAGAAAAAGGCTATTTTGAATCAGGGCTGATGGTAGATAATTTATACCGAAAACGCATAATGAAACTGTTTTACGTTGGAGCAGGAATTGGTGTTTTCAGAAGGTGGGGAGCGAATGAACTATCCAATAATCAGGATAATTGGGCGTATCGTTTGGTTTGGAATGTACGGTTTTAAGAACTAAAGAGTTCTGTTGTCTTCATAATAAATTCCTTATTTATGCCTAAACCAACAGTCTGTTCGGTCATTTTGATAAACCTTAAAAATAGAATTGATAGGCGACCCGTGAAAAAAACGGTCATTAAATTGGGTGTGAATAAGATAATTAAAAGCTCCCATATCTCCTGTATAAGCAGTTTTATTATCATGATTATATTGTTGATGGATATTGGCTAATTTCTCAATGAACGTCTGCATCACTCCAATATTTCCTCCAATAATACCACAATTAAGTAAGGTTGCATTTTTGAAATTTTCTTCATAATTGGCGTAGTCAGCTATTTTACTTCTCAAATGATTGGAATGTTCTTGCATCCATTCATTATGGAGTGGTTTTGGTTCGTCACCACAAAAAATATGGGTGGGATTGTTCATAAAAAGTGGTTGAATAAATGGATTTTGTACCACCACAACGTCTGAAACATCAGTAACAAAAATACCTTTGATTTTAGCCGTATTTTCTAGTAAAAAATCTCGATAAACTAAGTATCGAAATACGTTTGGATTGAAGATTGTTTGATGTTCAATTTTGATGAAAATAAGATTTTTACTTTGGTATTTGCTACAAGTTTCTTCCGAAAAATTATTGTGAAAAAGCACACCTTGCAACCCTAAATGGGCAATAGCGTCTGCCCAATCTTTCACCAACGAAAAATCGTCATTTTGCAAAGTCATATTGCGGTTTACATCATAAATACCTGTAAGATGACAAGCTAAAATAAGATGTTTTTTCAAAGCAGGAACGTACATGGATAATTTAATTAAGCGAAGTGTAATTTTCTCTTTTCTTGATTGAGCAAATACTATTGGGGATATTTCGGTAGTAAACGTAGGTTCTCAAATTTACTTTTCGGACTTTATATGTTTGAGAAGCTCGCTCATAAAAATGAGCATCTGCTGCATAAGAATCTTGAAATGGGAGCGTCATGAAAACTTCTCTTTTGCCGAATAAAGTGGCAAATAAAATACATTCATCTACATGAACAACTCGGCTTGGGTCGTGTTTGTCGGGTACGTAATAGTCATCATCCTTATCCACAATAGTCTTGGTGGTGGAAGCAATCAAATCGGTAAATTTCATTTCTGCCAAACAAGCCATCAAATGGTTGTGTTTATACTCATCGTCAGCATCAAGAATTGTAATATATTCGCCTTTACTATTTTGAAGTCCTCGATTAATAGCTTGTGACTGTCCACAGTTTTTGTGACGAACATAAACTATTTTATCTTCATGACTTTTTACATAGTTGAGTAATTGATTTTCATTATCTTCCGTGCTACCATCATCAATAATAATTAGTTCAAAATCTTGAAAAGTTTGATTAAGTACAGAGTCGATAGCTCTTTTTACCAAGAAAAAATCGGTATTATAAACCGCCATCAACACTGATATTTGGATTTTATTTTCCATTACTAATTTTTAAATATTTACGAAGGTAAATTCTTGCCTTCACAAGGATGTTAAACTATTGTCATATTTCTAACACAAACATTAAGTTTTTGTTTCCAAAGATGAAGATTCTTTATGATAGTATTTATAGAGGAACAACAAAAATGCTTTTTTCTCGTATATTTATAAAGGATTAATGCTACAATTTCCATTTTTGTTCAATTAGTTATCTGTACGTATTTCGTCAATTGTTATAAAACATATTTTACTTTATCTTCACAATAAAATAAATATTTTTGCCCATGAAACCTTACTTATTCCTACTATTTGTTCTATTTTTTACAAAATCTTTTGCTCAGAATGTCACTACGTCAGAAGAGCAAGATGCAATAAAACAAGCTATTGCTACGGAAGCTAAATATTTTTATGCTCGAAATATAGAGAAATGGGCGAATTGTTACCGACAAACTCCGCAAACCTACTGGGCTTTGGTAGAAAAAGACTACACGAATCAAAAAGATGGCTGGGATAATATTTCCAGTTTCATGACGAGTTATTTTAAGGAAAACTCAAAAGCTGTCAAATCTACTTTCAAAAGAGAAAACTATAATTTTAGAAAAGTAAATCCAACCTATATTTGGGTAACATTCGACCAATCAAAAACTTCAAATGGTAAAAAAGATAATTCTAAAGAAACTCGAATTTTAGAATTAATCAAAGGGGAATGGAAAATTGTGAATGCAACAGGTTTTTTTAAGCCTTCTGAGAAAACGACGAAAACGGAAGAAATTGTCAAAGAAAAAGGTAAAAAAGCAGAAGTGGTAAAGGAGAAAAAAGAGGAAACATCCAAAACTAAAAAAGAAGAATCCGTAAAAGAGAAGAAAAGTAAAGATACAAAAAAGGCTTCCTGAGAAATCAGGAAGCCTTTTTTGTAGAGACGAATGGCATTCGTCTTTACTTGAAACTTATATTACTGGCATGGCAAATAATTTCACATCATCAAGTGTGATAACGTCGTTACACATAATCACTAAACGCTCAACAACGTTACGCAATTCACGCACATTACCCGTCCACGGAAGGCTCTGTAAATATTTCATGGCATCATCATCTACTTCTTTTGATGCTTGTCCGTATTCATTGGCAACATCCCCCAAGAATTTTTCAACCAATAAAGGAATATCATCAGGGCGTTGAGCTAATGCAGGAACATGAATTGGAATGACATTTAAACGGTGAAATAAATCTTCACGGAAACGTCCTTCTGCAATTTCTGTTTGTAAAACTTTATTCGTTGCAGCAAAAACCCTCACATTGATTTTGATTTCTTTATCGCCACCCACTCTCGTGATTTTGCCTTCTTGTAAAGCTCTTAATACTTTTGCTTGTGCCGAAAGAGCCATATCACCAATTTCATCCAAGAAAAGAGTTCCCCCATCTGCTTGTTCAAATTTGCCGATACGCTGTTTGATAGCCGAAGTAAAAGCACCTTTTTCATGACCAAAAAGTTCTGATTCAATCAATTCTGAAGGAATCGCCGCACAGTTTACCTCAATCAAAGGCATGTGAGAACGACCACTTCTTTCATGCAAACGCTTCGCTACCATTTCTTTTCCTGAACCATTTGGGCCTGTAATTAATACACGGGCTTCAGTTGGTCCAACACGGTCGCAGGTATCTTTCACACGCTGAATACTGGCAGATTCTCCGACAATTTCATTGAGTTTATAAACCCTTTTCTTCAAAACCTTCGTCTCTACAATCATTTTGCCACGTTCAATGGCATTACGAACAGTCACGAGTAGGCGGTTCAAATCAGGTGGTTTTGAGATAAAATCAAACGCTCCACGTTTAGTAGCTTCCACAGCGGTTTCTACATTACCAAAGGCTGAAATCATAATGAATTGAGCCCCTTTGCCCATTTCAGTAGCTTTTTGCAATAAGTCAAGCCCTTCAATTTTAGGCATACGAATATCACATAGCACTACATCATAGTCATTTTGGGTAACTAATTCCAGACCTTGTTCGCCATCGCTGGCTTCTTCGATAGAATAGCCTTCATATTCGAGGATGTCTCTCAATGCTCCACGAATCGCTTTTTCATCGTCAATAATTAATAATTTTGCCATAGGGCGAGGGTATAATTTGTGGCGGTTAATTGTCGGAAAAATATTTATAAGTGTGTGTTTAGCAAGTAATTGTCAAAAATACGTGATTTTCGCCTTTTTATTAAATTTTATCATAAGAAAACTTACTTATATATTTTATTCTCTATTTTACAACCTATTTTTTGCGATAAATTGATTGTAATATTTTGAGGCTGTTTAAACTTTCGGTATCGTTTAAAAATTAGACAATTTACATAGGGAGCGAAAATTTCAATAGCTTCTTTAGCATAATTGGATGAATTGATAAACTTTTGGGAATGGTCGTTTAGCTGACAAAAGATGTTTTAGATTTTTTACAATTTTGTATCAGAAATAAATCAAAAAGCCATGAAAAAAACATTATTGATGCTCGCTGTTGTTTGTACAATGGGAGCTTGCGTAAAAAACGAGACGCTCACGCCAGTGGTACAAACACCAGCTCAATCAGTGACGGATGGTAAACAAGAAGCTTTAGGGAGTTTTTTGCCTGCCGTTCATAGTGTGTCTGGTTCTGTTAAATTAATCATTGATAAAAACGATGCGAAGAAGAGGTTTCTTTCTTTTGAGAATTTTAAAACTGACGAAGGCCCCGACCTTTATGTTTATTTGGCAGAGGATAAAAGTTCGAAAGGTTTTATTTCGGTAGCCAAACTGACTAAAACAGGTACTTTTACACTTGAAATTCCAGAAGGGGCGGTTTTAGAAAAACAGAAACACGTATTGATTTGGTGTCAACAATTTTCGGTATTGTTTGGAAGTGCCAAATTGGAATAGCGATTTAATTTAATCCCTGAAATTTGTTTATTTAGCTTTAAATTTACTTTCAAAATATCGGTGATATTTAACCTCAATTCTCAATTAATATAAAATAATCATTAAAATCATGAAAAAAATCATTCTGTGCTTATTAGTAAGTTTTTTAACTTTTGATATTACCGCTCAAGGATTAGACAAATCCTATAAAACGCTTGACTTGGCTTTGGCTGGAGGCAATGGTTTTTCGCCAGCTTTGTCATACACGAAAATGTATGGTATCGGTAAATCGAATCGTTTTAAATTGGGCTATGGCGTTAGACTAACTTCTTTTTTTAGTAATTCTTCAACTGATTTCAGAACAGCACCTGCTAAATTAACATCGGGAAGTGCCAGTTTTGCAGCTCTTTTTGCAGAAGATATTGTGGCTAATATTGATACTTTTAGATTAAAATCAATTCAATCCAACACATTGAATATTTCGATAAATTTGCAATATGCTTTATCGCAAAAATTAGAAGTGGGTTTTAACATTGATGCTTTGGGTGTAGCTTTTGGAGGAAAACAAACGGGCGATATTGTTTCTGTGAAAAATAAAAGAAAATTCATAGATGGCTCAACACAGTCAACGGCAAGTCCAAGCGGATTAAATTTATTATTAGTGAGTGATTCTGACATTGGAGGCTTAAATTCAGAGCTTTATGGACGTTATTGGGTTTCGGATAAAATAGGAATTAGAGCAGGAGTAAGTTTTCTATTTGTGGAGTACATGACAGATAAAAATGTAAAAGTAAACACAGATGATAACAATCGTTGGAGATACAAAAGCCTTTTGCCAATGGTAGCAGTTTCTTATAAGTTTTAACCTAATCTAAATAATGAATACGCTGATGAAAAAAATCTTGTTCTTTTGTTTTTTCGTAAATTTAATGGCTATTTCCAGTTTTGCCCAAAACTGGAAACCTGTAACAGCAAGCGTTTCCTTCAAAATAAAAATGCTCGGAGCTACTGTTGATGGAAAGTTTAAGGGTTTTTCGGGGACAATGAAATTTGACCCTAATAATTTATCTGCATCCAGTTTCGTTGCAAGTGTAGATGCCAGTACAATTGATACTGACAACAACCTCAGAAATAAGCATTTGAGAGAAAAAACTGATTTTTTCAACGTCGCAAAATATCCTAATTTGAAAATGAAAACTACCAAAATAGAAAAAGAAGGTAGTAATTATGTTGGCTATTTTGACTTGACGATAAAAGAAACGACCAAAAATGTGAAAATTCCATTCACATTTAAACAAGATGGTGATAAAGCATCTTTTCAAGGTTCAACAATCATTAATCGACGAGATTGGTCGGTAGGAGGAGGGACTTTAGGAATGAACGATAATGTTACCTTTTCAATACTTGTCAATACCATAAAGGAATAATTTGCCCGAATACTCATTTTAACTAATAATAGCATCCAACAACTATGCTTCAGAAAACCAATATAGAAATAATTAATCAACTCATTGATTTACTGACTGATATAGATTCAGATGTGTATAGAGATAGTTTACGCCCTTTACATTACAGTACAGTGGGGCAACACGTCAGACACATTACAGAGTTTTATCAGTGTTTATTGAAAAGTCAGGCAAATGGACTTGTCAATTACGATGCTCGTGAACGAAATATTAACATTGAGGTTGATAAAAATTTTACTATTGAGTTATTAGAAGTCATAAAAAAACAATTGGATAACTTAAAAACTGATTACCCATTATCATTGAAAACAGAATTTGCGGCTGAGCAAGTAACTGCAGTTCCCAGTAGTTTTTATCGTGAATTAATCTATCTAATCGAACACACCATTCATCATTTAGCCATTATCAAGATTGGATTGAATGAAATGTATCCAGAAATTAAAATTCCACAAAATTTTGGAGTTGCTCATTCCACAATTAGGTTTAGAGTTATTGGCTAATGATAAATTGGAGTAACGCAACAAATAATGGCTGTTAATTTCTCCACTACTGATAACCAATTCCTAATAACCAGTAACTAATCCCCCAATGTGCGTCCTTACATATATTCCAAAAAGCAACAAAGGTTTTATCTTGACTAATAACCGAGATGAAGCACTTGCTCGACCGAAAGCAATACCACCCAAAAAATACATCATTAATGGTAAACAAGTATATTTTCCCAAAGACGCTCAAGCAGGCGGAACTTGGTTTGCCACTTCCGATGATTATACACTTTGCTTATTAAACGGTGCATTTGAAAAACACATTCATCAACCTCCTTATCGACAAAGTAGAGGGCAAGTCATTTTAGATTTTTTCAAATACGAAACAGTCGATGATTTTATCGGGAATTATTCTTTTGAAGGAATTGAAAATTGTACTTTAATCATTGTTCATACCAAGAACAATCTTCAACTTTGTGAATTTAGATGGGATGGGCAACAGTTACATTATGCCTCTAAAAACCCCAATGAAGCACACATTTGGTCATCTTCAACTTTATATCCAATAGAAATACGTATTGCAAGAGAAAAATGGTTTGCCGATTTTAGAACTCAAAATCCTAATCTGTCAAATAAGCAAGTGATTGACTTCCATCTAAATGGCGGCACAGGTGATACCCACAACGATATGCGGATGAATCGTAATGATGAGTTGCTGACACAATGCGTTTTTCAAGTAATGAAAGAAAATGAATATTTATCATTTTCTTTTCACGATTTACTTTCTGAGCAAGAGTTATATTATCGGGTTTTGTAGAATTTCTCAAATAAAAGTTTCGTTATATGGAAACTTTTATTACCTTTGTATGTGTTATTTGCACATTGCAAATAACAAGGTTACCTAAAATAGATAAAAATATGAAAAAAGAATGCAGACTAAATTTGAAGTCCAATTTTTAGAAGAAGCAAGAGTTTTTCTCTCTAAGTTAGATGAAAAAACTTCGGATAAAATCATTTACAATATTAGAAAATCTAAAGAACAAAATGACCCTAAATTATTTAAAAAGTTAAAAGGTGATATTTGGGAGTTTAGAACACGATTCAATAGTTTACAATATCGTTTATTAGCATTTTGGGATAAAACAGGAGAAGTAGAAACATTTGTGATAGCGACTCATGGATTTATAAAAAAAGTAGATAAGATTCCTAAGAATGAAATTGAAAAAGCAGAAGATATTCGAGAACTATACTTCGAAAACAAAAAATAAAATTCAGTAATCAATGTGATCTGAAAATTAATTTATTTTATAATAAAATGTGTATGAAAACGTATTCACTTGATGAAATACAAGATGAATTCATTGGGGTTAAAGGTACTCCAAGAAGAGATGAATTTGAGTTCAGATTACAACTCGACTTATTGGGAGATATGATAAAAAATACCCGAAAAGAGCGAAATCTCACTCAAGAAGCATTAGGGGAATTAGTTGGTGTGAAGAAATCTCAAATCTCAAAATTAGAGAAGAACGCCAGCAATGTTACCATACAAACAATTTTGAAAGTCTTTACAGCCCTAAGAGCTAACGTAAATTTCAAAATTCAATTGATGGATACAGAAATGAATATCTCCTGATATATTTTAATTTCAAGCAAAAGCCCTATGCAATTTTTGACATAGGGCTTTTTGCTTTACCATATTTCAGATATTTTTATAGTTATTCATCTTTTTTCTGGAATGTATAAACCTCAATTAGAATGCTCAAATCGTAATTTCTGATTACCCAAACTTAAACCAATCCAACAAAACGATACTTTTTGAGCAAAAAATATAGTAAAAATCCAAAAACAGCATTGTTAATCTGAAACTTACCAAGTAATTTTGCACCCTAAATGTGAACCAAATTTGTAGATTTTTATAATATTCTAAAAATCGGTAAATTATCAGTCCGCATTTAAGGATTAATAAGCATAATTCAGATAACAAAATCACAATACAAAATGGCAAATGCAGTCAATAAAGGAAAAGTTACGCAAGTAATCGGACCGGTTGTGGACGTGAGCTTCGAGGGTGCAGACTCTCATCTCCCCGCAATTTTGAATGCCTTGGAGGTTACAAAAGCCAACGGCACCAAAGTAATTCTTGAAGTACAACAACACTTAGGTGAAGACCGTGTTCGTACCATTGCAATGGAAGGAACAGAAGGACTTCAAAGAGGTAAAGAGGTAATAGACTTAGGGCAACCAATGTCAATGCCTACTGGTGATAGCATCAAAGGTCGTCTTTTCAACGTAGTTGGTGAGGCAATTGATGGTATTCCTCAACCAAAGTCTTCTAAAGGAATGCCTATTCACCGTCTTGCTCCAAAGTATGACGAATTGGCAACTTCAACTGAGGTGCTTTTCACAGGTATCAAAGTAATTGACTTACTTGCTCCTTATGTAAAAGGTGGTAAAATTGGTTTATTCGGTGGTGCTGGTGTAGGTAAAACTGTATTAATCATGGAACTTATCAACAATATTGCAAAGGCTTACGAAGGTCTTTCAGTATTTGCTGGTGTGGGTGAGCGTACTCGTGAGGGTAACGACTTATTGCGTGAAATGATTGAATCAAACGTAATTCGTTACGGAGAAGACTTCAAACACGCCATGGAAGAAGGACAGTGGGATTTATCTAAAGTAGATGAAGAAGCTCTTAAAGGTTCTCAAGCTACTTTGGTATTCGGTCAAATGAATGAGCCTCCAGGAGCGAGAGCAAGAGTTGCCCTTTCAGGTTTGACAGTTGCTGAATATTTCCGTGATGCAGAAGGAGAAGACCAAGGTCGTGATATCCTTTTCTTCATTGATAATATCTTCCGTTTTACTCAAGCAGGTTCTGAGGTATCAGCCCTTTTAGGTCGTATGCCTTCAGCGGTAGGTTACCAACCAACACTTGCTACGGAAATGGGTGCTATGCAAGAGCGTATTACTTCAACAAAAAGAGGTTCAATTACTTCGGTACAAGCGGTTTACGTACCTGCCGATGACTTAACTGACCCTGCTCCTGCAACAACCTTTACTCACTTAGATGCTACGACGGTATTATCTCGTAAAATCGCCGAGTTAGGTATTTATCCAGCCGTTGACCCTCTTGATTCATCTTCACGTATTCTTTCTGCGGAGGTTTTGGGAGATGTTCACTATAACACAGCTCAACGTGTAAAAGAGATTCTTCAACGTTATAAAGAATTACAAGATATTATTGCCATCTTAGGTCTTGATGAACTTTCAGAAGAAGATAAATTAGTAGTATCACGTGCAAGACGTGTACAACGTTTCTTATCTCAACCATTCTTCGTGGCTGAACAGTTTACAGGTTTGAAAGGTGTATTAGTTGATATTAACGATACAATCAAAGGCTTTAATGCAATTATTGATGGAGCGTATGACCACCTTCCAGAGGCAGCCTTCAACTTAGTAGGTAGCATCGAAGACGCTATCGCAAAAGGAGAAAGATTGATTGCTGAGGCAGGAAAATAATTCAGTTATCAGTTATTAGTTAACAGTTATTAGTTATGGATTCCCAATAATTTTATTGAGCATCGTTTACTAATAACTGTTTACTGCTAACTGTTTACTGCTAACTGATAAAAAAATGAATTTAGAAATTATCACTCCCGATAAAAAAGTGTTCTCTGGTGAAGTTGACGTAGTTACTTTACCTGGCACTAATGGTTCTTTTCAAATTTTGAAAGACCACGCTGCCGTAGTTTCGACATTAGGCAAAGGCACTTTGGCGGCTGACAAACAAGAGTTTACCATTGATGGTGGTGTTGTAGAAGTATTAAACAACAAAATTCTTGTATTAGCAGAAGCGGTATTGTAAGTTGTATAGAGTCCTAAGTATTAGGTATCAAAAAATTTAGGGAAGAAATATACTTCACTATTTTTTATACTTATTACATAACACTTGTTACAAAACTTAAACTAAAAGCACAAATTCTTCGGAGTTTGTGCTTTTTTGTTTAAATTGATACATTTGTTGTAAAATTATCCCCATCCTCCCAAAATGACTATTCTAAACATTTTTGAACCAGAAACTACCAAATTACTTACGGCAAGAATAAATGAACTTACAGCCAAAACTACACCTCAGTGGGGTAAAATGGACGTGGGGCAAATGTTGGCTCATTGTAGCGTAGCTTATGACCAAGCTTTTGACCCAAATACAAAGCGTCCGCCTCTGCCTGTGAGGTTTTTATTGAAGTTGCTGCTCAAAGGAAAATTGACCGATGCAAGAACCCCTTACAAGAAAAATTCAGGAACAGCTCCCGCTTTTATCATCAAAGATGCTCGTGATTTTGAGCAAGAAAAAAATCGTATTTTAGCTTATATTCAACGAACAGAAAAATCAGGAGTTGCTTATTTTGATAATAAAGAATCTGCTTCATTTGGCAAAATGACCGCTGACGAATGGAATAATTTGTTTTATAAGCACCTCGACCACCATCTTATGCAGTTTGGCGTTTAGTCTTTTCGATATTGCTATTAATAACCTAACTTTGTTTTATATTTAATCTATCCACAAAATCATGCTATATTATTTATTTGATTATTTAGATAAGCACTTCAATTTTCCAGGTGCTGGACTTTTTCAATACATTACTTTTAGGGCCTTTGCCGCAACGGTTACCTCGCTTGGAATAGCTGCAATATGGGGAAAAACTGTAATTAACTTTCTTAGAAAATTGCAAATTGGAGAAGACATTAGAGACTTAGGTTTGGAAGGACAAATGCAAAAGAAAGGTACGCCAACAATGGGTGGCTTTATCATTCTATTGTCCTTACTTGTTCCCACTTTACTGTTTGCCAAACTTCATAATATTTATATCATTTTGCTGATAGTAACTGCTCTTTGGCTTGGTGGAGTTGGTTTTTTAGATGATTATATCAAAGTTTTTAAAAAAAATAAAGAAGGACTATCTGGAAAGTTTAAGATTGTTGGACAGATTGGTTTAGGCTTAATTGTGGGACTAACCATGTGGTTCAATGACGATATAAAAGTGCGTTTTTATGAGAAAGCAAAAATTGCTTCAAATATTGGAGAAGTACAAAAATTTACCGATTCAAAATCTTTAATTTCTACCGTTCCATTTTTAAAAAATAATCAGTTTGATTATAGTAATTTAATCCCCGATTTTTTAGGCTTAGACCAATACACTTGGATTGTTTATGTGATTGCGGTTATTTTCATTATTACGGCGGTTTCTAATGGTGCTAATATCACCGATGGTATTGATGGTTTGGCGGCAGGCACGTCGGTAATTATTGGAATTGGTTTGGCAGTTTTAGCGTATGTTTCTGGGAATAAAGTTTTCTCGCAATATCTAAACGTAATGTTCATCCCCAATTCAGGAGAATTAGCGGTCTTTTGTGCCGCCTTTGTTGGGGCTTGTATTGGCTTTCTGTGGTACAATTCCTTCCCTGCACAAGTATTTATGGGCGATACAGGAAGTTTGATGTTAGGAGGCGTAATTGCAACGCTTGCCATTGTGATTCGTAAAGAGTTATTGATTCCTATTTTATGTGGTATTTTCTTGATTGAACTATTGTCGGTAATTATACAGGTGAGTTATTTTAAATATACCAAGAAAAAATTTGGAGAGGGTAGGAGAGTTTTCTTGATGTCACCATTACATCACCATTTTCAGAAAAAGGGGTATCACGAAGCTAAGTTGGTAACTCGTTTCTGGATTATTTGTATTTTGTTGGTTGTTATTTCATTGGTAACATTGAAAATGAGATAAAAGCAAATAACAACTAATCGCCAAATTAGGATTGTAAAATTTGCTTGTAACAAATCCATTTTTATTACCTACGATAAAATCAAGACTTCGGTTTGAAGAAATTCAGATTGAAGTCTTTTTTTTTTACTTTTTTCTTATCAAATAACAATAAAATTTTGGCACGAAAATTGTTTTAGATAAGACATCGCCAAAGTAGGATTTTAAAAAGTAACCAACCCATGAAAAACGTTAAAACATTGCTCACTGCGGGGCTAATCTTAGCTTCAGTGGCTTTTATCAATGCTTCAAATTCTTTTGATACTTTTCGTAATGTAGGAACTAACGACGCAAACACGTCAGTTGCCCCTGCGAATAGACCTTCAGCTAATCACTTAGAAAAAAATACAAATGCCAAGTTTATGGCAAAGCAATTGGCAAAATCTGCCTCTGCTAACGCTATTTTGGGCAAAACTTCTGACGTTTTAGAGCGTTATGGGTATCACACATCAGCAAATGGAACTTTTTTTAGTAGCTCAAATGCTGCGGTAGCTGGTTCTCCAACCGAATCTTTCTCTATTATTTCAATGTCACGTTCAGAAAGAGGAGATGTTGTAAGGCTGAAAGTTGAGTCAAATAAAGATTTACAGGTCTATTTCAATACAGAATCAGGCATGGGAGTACCTTTCGAAATCATGAATTTAGGTGATAATGAGGTGTTTATCTCTCCAGGTTATTCACTTCCAAATGGAGACTATACTATCAGATTGAAGACAAAAACAGGAGAAAGAAAGTTGAAGTTGAAAGTAGAACAAAGAGAATTGTTAGGGAAGAAATAAGTATTAGGCGTTTTTTAAACTCGCATAATATTAAAAATATATATTTAGGTTAGGTAATAGTTTGACAAAATGGACGGTCGGGGGGCTGTCGATTATTGTTGTTGTTAGAGAAAAAATCCATCTTACGTTTGTAGGATGGATTTTTTGTTTTTTCTATTTCGCTGTGATTATGCGTAAAAAGATTCTTGACCTAATTTAATCACTAAAAGAGCATAAAATACTGCTCTGTATTTGTTACGATTTGATGCTCCTAATTGTTCAATAACGCTGTCAATAGCAGCATCTAACTCAGGACCATCGGCTAAACCTAACTTTCCGATAAGGAAATTATTCTTTACACGTGCAATTTCCTCTGAGTCAGAAGAAGATACTTTTGATGAGTCTGCATTGTAAATAGAAGGGCCTAAACCTTTAGCGACTGCTGTAAGTAGGTCGGCATCAATAGTGATACCTAAATCTTTGAGAGACTCTTGGTAGGTCTCAATTGCTTCATCGAACTTGCTCATTTGATGTTATTTTAAATTAAATTGGTAAAAGACTGTTATTGAATATGAAAATGTTTTTTCAAACACGTCCGAAATAACAAATTATTGTTTGAATCACCAAATTTAGGGACTGAAATTAAACGGAGATTAAGCAAACGGCAGTTAGAGTGCCTTTTTTGGCTAAATCAATGATATTGATTTGAATAATGCTTTAGTTACTCATGTTTCACAATTGCCTGAAAACCTTTGTTTTTGAGTGTTTGAGCAACATTTTGAGCTTCTTCTTTTTCAAAATGCCCCGCACTAACTGCATTCATTGAAGATTTTGAAAAAATATATGCGTCAGCATATCCTAAGTCTTTCAATTTTTTAATTTCACGGTTAGCGTTTGCCTTCTGTCCAAACATTCCTGTGATGACCAAATACTCTTTTTCTTTATTTGATTTAGTGGTAACTGGCTTTGTTTCAGTAGATTGTGGTGTGGGAGCTGATAAGTCGATAGTATCATTTACCCAACCTTGCGTTGAATCTAAAGCAGTAATATTCGTGATAGTAACAGTATCAACAGGAGTTTGAGCTAAAAAGTTAGGGTCTTTGAGTGGATTTCCTTTTTCACGAATAAAAATCTCAGCTACCAACATTCCAAGTCCTAAGAAAATGAATGAAAACAATACAAACAACAGATTTTTAAGCCAATTTTTCATAAGATAGGGTTATAAATTCATGCGAATTTATCATTTCTATTCATATAACGATACGACCACTCGTAAAAACTTCATAAAAAAGGATATTGTGGAGTAAACTAATTCGTAATTTTAACGTTATTTTCCAAAGAACAA
Organism: Arcicella sp. LKC2W; assembly: GCF_034931005.1. Classification (NCBI taxonomy): domain Bacteria; kingdom Pseudomonadati; phylum Bacteroidota; class Cytophagia; order Cytophagales; family Flectobacillaceae; genus Arcicella; species Arcicella sp. LKC2W. The sequence goes on along the minus strand of NZ_JAYGIN010000010.1, from coordinate 146,199 downwards.
TGTTATAATTGATAAGAGTAAGAGCAAATTTATCCATTTTACCCTTTTCTTTCTCTAATTTTAATTTCAAAGACCATGTTTAAGTTCATAATAATACTCGCTGTTATCTTCTATATATTGCCTAAATTGATAAAATGGGCATTAAAAGGCTTCATTGTGACCCAAGTTAATAAGGCTCAACAGGATATGCGGCATCAACAAAAAGCGTACCAAACTCAACAAAAGCGTGAGGGAGAGATAGATATTGATTTTGTTCCGAAAAAAAACGGAAAAAAATCAGAAAATTTTGGGGGTGGAGAATATGTAGATTACGAAGAAGTGAAATAGTTTTTAAAATATAACACTGCCCTTTTAATGTTCAATACCTAAAATCAATAAATGAAAAGAGATGATGCCCTTTGGAAAGGACTTATTGAAGACCTTTCCGATGATTTTTTGAAATTCTTTTTCCCGAATGCTGAAGAAGTTTTTGATTTTAACCGTAAAATCTCTTTTTTAGATAAAGAATTAGAGCAAATTTTTCCGAATAATCCTGACGAATTTAGCCCTAAATATGTAGATAAATTAATAAAGGTCTATCGCAAATCAGGGAAAGATGAATGGGTTTTGGTACATATTGAAGTACAAGGAAGCACAGATAAAGTATTTGAAAAGCGGATGTTTCAATATTACTACCGTATTTTGGATAAATATGACCGAGATGTTACCAGTCTGGCGATTTTGACCGATAAAAATAAATCCTTTCATCCAAGTACGTATAAAAAAGAATTTATTGGTTCTTCTGTTGAATTCAAATTCAATGTTTACAAAGTGTTGGATGCTGATGAAAAAGAACTTGAAATGAGTGATAATCCTTTTGCATCAGTCATGTTAGTAGTTTTGATAGCATTGAAGAAAGGTAAGATTTCTGAAAAGTCTTTGTTTGATTTGAAAATGCAATTGCTTAGAAAACTCTACGCAAAAAAATTTTCAAAGGAAAGAATAACTGCACTTCTACGCTTTTTAAAACTATATGTACGATTTGAAAGTAAAGAATTAATTGATAAATTTGATATAGAATTAGATAAAATCACAAACCGACCGAACACCATGGGCTTAAAAGAATTTGTATTAGATAGAGAAAGACGAATGGCGAGAAAAGAAGGAAGAGAAACTGGACTAAAAGAAGGAAGAGAAGAAGGAAGAGAAACTGGACTACAAGAAGGCAGAGAAGAAGGGATGAGCATCAAAGAAAAAGAAGAGAAAACTAAGTTTACTGTAAATCTTCTAACTCAAACTGATTTTTCAGATGAAAAGATAGCATTATTAGTAGGAATAGACATTGAATTTGTGAAAGAAACAAGAGCTTTATTATCTTAAAAAAATCCGTTTAGATACTTTCTAAACGGATTTTTGTATTTTACTCATTTCCCTTTGCCACCTCTCTATTTTCAGTTTTATCCAATAGTTTAGCAGTTTTTACCAATCTCAAAAACTCTGCACGATAGCCTTCTGAATCTTTTCCGATAGCATTTTTAGCTAAATTTTCAATTTGTTCATAAGTTGCAGAACCTTTAAAGTCTGAATTTCTGAGTAATAAACCGAATTCTGCCACAGCAACAGAGAATCTGAAATTTTCAGAAGTTTTATGAATGACATGATTTACGTCTTTCACAACGGTTTCCATTTGAACACTTTGGTCTTCGTTGGGTTGTTTATATCTGATTTTTACCATACAAACCTCATTTGAATTTGTGCCAACAACGGTATTAGTCAATTGTTGATATTTTAATTTATCAGGTAAAAAAGCACTTTCAACGCCCGTAGGAATAATTTCATAAATGGCAGTTACGGTATGTCCAGAACCCATTTCGCCTGCATCTTTTGCATCGTTTTTGAAATCTTCATTTGCCAAAGTACGGTTTTCATAGCCAATCAAACGGTAGGCTTTTACGTATTTTGGATTAAACTCTAACTGTAATTTTACGTCTTTTGCCACCGTAAAAAGTGTACCGCCAAATTCCTTGACGAACACTTTCTCGGCTTCTAATAAATTATCAATATAGGCGTAATTTCCGTTTCCTTTGTCGGATAAAGTTTCCATTTTTGAGTCTTTATAATTACCCATTCCGAAACCTAAAACCGAAAGGAAAATACCTGATTTACGTTTGATTTCGACTAATTTTTCTAAATCAGTATTGCTTGAAACCCCTACATTGAAGTCGCCATCGGTTGCTAAAATTACCCGATTATTTCCGTCTTTTACGAAATTTTCAAAAGCCGTTTTGTAAGCCAACTCAATACCTGCACCGCCAGCAGTTGAACCACCCGCCGACAAATTATCCAAAGCATCTTTGATTTTATTTTTCTCTTTCCCTGAAGTTGGAGGCAGTACTAAACCTGCTGCACCCGCATAAACTACAATGGCAACTTTATCTTTTTCACGCAGTTGGTCAGTTAATAATTTGAATGCTGTTTTTACCAAAGGCAATTTATTGGGGTCAGACATAGAACCTGAAACGTCAATTAAGAAAACCAAGTTTGATGCAGGTAAATTATCAGTCGAAATAGTCTTTGCTTGCAAACCTATATGCAAGATTTTCAAGCCTTTATTCCAAGGAGAATCCGAAACTTCAGTTTCAACATTGATTAGGTCTTTACCTTTCGGTTGTGCATAATTATAGTCGAAATAATTAATCATTTCCTCAATTCTTACGGCATCTTTGGGCGGTAATTGTCCATTCTGCATGATAAAACGACGCACATTTGTGTAAGCCGCTCTGTCCACATCAATTGAAAAAGTAGTTTGCGGGTCTTTGTCGGTAGCTTTGAAACCTATTTCTTTTTCAGCTTTATATTCTTCATTATCAGCAATTGCTTCGGGAACCATGCGTGGAGGCATTGACGGAGCGGGCATTGAATATACATCATAAGAACCCCCAGCTACCATAGCTTTTGCTTTGATTTTTGAGCTTTTTGTATTGGGTTGCATCACTGAAATAGCTCCTGTTATGTCCTGTTTTTTTTGTGTGGCATAACCAACCACAACAACCTCTTCCAAATGTTGGGTATCAGCAATGAGGGTAACATTTATAGTATTAGTAGTACCTATTTTAATTTTTTGGATTAAATAACCAACCATCGAAAACTGTAAAGTGTCATTTTTGTTTACTTTGAGCGTGTATTGTCCTTTAGAATCGCTTGTAGTTCCTAATATTTTATTGGTGGGAATACCTTTTATTATGATTGAAACTCCTGGAATGGACAAACCCGTTTGGTCGGTAATTTTTCCTGTGATAATTTTTTGTTGAGCATTTAACGAAATGCTGAAAATGAGTGCGAGCAATAAAAATAGTTTAGCTTTCATATTTTTGTTTTTAATGTTTTGAATACATGATGCACGTTCTATTTCAATTCCATAAATTTTATTGAAATATTTTTATTCAGTCAAAATATTTATCTTTCGTAGAAATATTGTAGAACAGGTTAAAAACCTGTTCTAAATGTTAGTTATACTCGTCAATGCTCTTTTTCAAGAAAAAACATAAACCTCAATCCGAAACTGACCTCCTAAAAGAGTATCGTCAGACGGGAGATTTGTCTGTTTTAGGAAAATTATATGAGCCACAAATGGAAATGGTTTTTGCCATTGCCATGAAATACTGTAAGGACGAAGACGACGCAAAAGATACCGTCATGCAGATTTTTGAAGAATTAATTCCAAAATTAAAACAGCATGAAGTAGAGAATTTTAAGGCGTGGTTGGGTATGGTAGCACGAAATTTTTGTTTGATGGCTTTGCGAAAGAAGAATTTAGTCGTTGCCGATGGCGAAATTTTTGCCGATGACGATTCCTCCGAAAATCATTTTATGGAATTTTCAACAATTGAGCATCTTAATGATGATTTCGATGTGGAACAGAATCTGACGAAATTAGAAGATTGTCTGAAAACCTTAAATTCAGAGCAGAAACAGGCGGTAGAATTATTTTTTATGCAAGAGAAAACCTATCAAGAAGTTTCACAATTGACTGGTTTTGAGATAAATAAAGTGAAAAGCTATTTGCAAAATGGTAAGCGAAATTTGAAGAATTGTATTGAAAACAAATAAAAACATATCACCCGAAATCATTAAAGCCTACCTCGCAGGCACGCTTTCGCACGCCCAAACGCATGAGTTTGAAAAGGCGATGCTCAATAATGCCGTCTTGCGTGATTTAGTGGAAGGATATGAAATTGCAAAAGAGCAAAAAGTTGATTTTGAAAAAGTAAAAGCTTCATTATCAGGAAGTTTGCAAGAAAGAATACGCAAAGAAGAATCCGAAATTTATCCACTTTGGAAACGTGTTCCTTTATACGCCAGAGCGGCTTCGGTAGTATTGTTTTTAGGACTTGGAATTTATATTTTGACCACTCAAAATAAGGTAAATTCGGAAGAAAAAATCGCTTTTATTTCGCCTCAAAAAGAAGAAAAAATTACTAACGCAAAACCGCAAATATCACCCCCAAATGCGACAGTTTCAGAGGAGAAAATTAAAGCAGAAATGACTGAAATTACTACCGAAAATAAGGTGGCAATTGTTATAAAAAAGGCTAAAAGAAAAGAAATAGTAAGTGGAGATAATGTTGGGGGTTATTCGCAAGGTGTTGTTAGTGAGTCTGTTATGAGTGAAAAAGAAGAGGTGGGGGAAATCCCAAAAGCTACTCCGCCAGTTATTTCTTATGACGCTCCAACTGTGGCGGCTGCTCCGTCTGCGGTAATGAGAAGTGCAGGAGGTACTTATGTCAAAAAAGCCACTTTATCTCCCACCATTGTCAGTGGCGTAGTCTTGGATGAAGATACGCAAAAACCAGTGCCAAATGTGGAGATTTTAGCCAATGAAAAAGTTATTGGAAAAACAGATTCAAATGGGCAATTTAATTTTGAAAAAAGGGAAGCAAAAGATAAGCTAAATTTGGTAGCACCCAATTTTGAAAACACAGAAATAAACCTAAATAATAATCTTGGAAGTGAGCTATTTATTCAACCAAAAGCAGAGTTGATTTTTATTGATTTGAAACGAAATAAAACTTGGAAATATAATCCTTCCGAACATCCAGCTCAGCCGTCGGTAAGTCCTGACGAGTATTTAGAATATTTGCAGAAAAATTTGAGAAAATCAGCACAAGTAATTGATAAACAGGTAGTTGGTGAAGTTGTTGTATCGTTTAAGGTAAATAAAGATGGAAAACTTTCAGATTTTAAAGTGATAAAATCATTAGGTTATGGATGTGATGAAGAAGCGATAAGAGTTATTTTGGAAGGACCAGTGTGGTTACCCAAAATGGTTGCGGGTGAACCTCGAAGACAAAGAGTGATACAGACAATTATTTTTTGAAAAATATAGAGAAATACTAATTTTGAAAAGGAGCAAGATAATTAGATTTGACGATATTTTAAATCTGACTAAAAATAAAAAAAAGAATGTAAGGTTCTGAATTTCAGAAAATTACATTCTTTGATAACGTACTTTTTTTTATGAGAATTAGGCGGATTACGCATCCGTTTAAGTGAATTTCAATAACTGTGCCAAAAAATGAAAATGCTTGAAGTTCTCTTTCGAAAGGTTGTTTTTAGTGCATAAAAATTGCTAAATCCAGAAATGTCAATCTTCAAAAAAAATGATTAATTTCGTAATAGTAAATCATCAACATAAAAAGTAAAATCAATACCGAATAATTGATTTAGAATCATTCCTAAAAAATTCATGAAAAAACTCACAAAAACCATCCTACTTCCACTAATTGCTACTTTACCGTTTGTTTCGTGTAAAACTGTTGCACAATTTAGTCCTGATTCATTGGCTAAAACTATTACCGTAGAAGACCTCAAAAAACATTTAACTTTTATTGCTTCCGACAGCCTAAAAGGACGAGATACAGGTTCTCCTGAACAAAAAGTGGCAGCTCAATATATTTCAAATCAATTTGAGAGTTATGGTTTGAAAGGAGTTGTTGGAACGGAAAAATCACACTTACAATTGGTGGATTTAGTAAAGCGTGGTTGGGGAGATTTTTATGTAAAAGCTAATAATAAAAAATTTAATTATTTGAGTGATTTTATCTCAAACTCTATCGCTCCGTTACCTAAAGAACAAAATTTTGAAATCGTTTTTGTTGGTTATGGCATTGAGGCAAAAGGCTTTAATGATTATGCAAATGCGAATGTAAAAGATAAGATTGTGGTGGTTTTTGAAGGTGAACCACGTTTGGCAGATGGAAATTTTATGATTTCGGGAACGTCTGAAATGTCGAAATGGGGAACTTCTGAATCTTGGAAAGAGAAAATGAATCTTGCCAAAAGTAAAGGAGCAAAAGGGCTTTTTATTATTTCAAAGCAGTCATTGGAAGAATTTGAAAAGACGGTAAAACAACGCCAAACCATGATGAAGCGTTTTGGAAATGCTCGTTTAGGTTTCCGTGAAGTGTCTGACCCACAAGGTTCTGATTTTGCCGTTTTGACCATTGGGCAGAGTATGGCAACAGAATTATTGAAAACTACTACTACGGAATTAGAAGCAGGTAAACAAAAAATTATTGATGCCCAAAAAACAGTTGATAATTTATTTTCCAATCAATCTTTAATCTTAAAAATTGAAAGAACCGCTGATGCCGTTGAAACTTACAACGTTTTGGGATATTTGGAGGGAACAGATAAAAAAGATGAAGTGGTTATCATAACTTCACATTATGACCACGTGGGAATTCAAGATGGAAAAATTTATAACGGAGCAGACGATGATGGTTCGGGAACGGTTTCGGTTTTAGAAATTGCTCAGGCTTTTGGTGAAGCCGCCAAAAATGGCACAAAACCTCGCAGAAGTGTTTTATTTATGACGGTAACAGGTGAAGAAAAAGGACTTTTGGGGTCTGAATATTATGTAAAACACCCCGTTTTTCCCTTAGAAAATACCGTTTGCGACCTTAATATTGATATGGTTGGGCGTACCGATAAAGACCACGAAGGTAAAGGCGATTATATTTATGTAATTGGTTCGGATAAACTTTCTTCGGAATTGCATTCGTCTCTTTTAGAACAAAATAAAGCTCATGGTTCGCCAATGGATTTAGATTTTCAATTCAATGACCCCAATGACCCAAATCGTTTTTATTACCGTTCAGACCACTATAATTTTGCCAAAAATAATATTCCTGTGGCATTTTTCTTTAATGGAGTTCATGACGACTATCACCAACCAACCGACGATGTAGAGAAAATTGAGTTTAGTAAAATGGAAAAACGTGCGAGATTAGTATTTTATTTAGCATGGGACGTTGCCAATCGTGAAAAACGTTTAGCGGTAGATTCAAATAAAAAATAACGGAACGGTATTTATTATCTCGTAAAATTATACCCTGACTAATGTTGGACATTCCAGCATTAGTCTTTTTTATAACAAAACAAAATCATGGCATTAATCTCAAAGAAGAAAGTTCCTTTCAAAATCAACTTACAACTCCGAAAATACCTTACAAAATATGGACGTGAAACCACAATGCCTATTCAATATACAGATTTATTAAGATTTGAAAGTTCAATAAGTCTGTACGACCGTTTTGGAAATGATACGCTTTGGCTAACGGTTTTTTTTCCATATAGCGAGATTGAACACATCTATGAAGGTCTTAAAAAGATTTATGCAGACCTTAAAACAGATGGTGATGAAAAAGTAATAAAACACCTTACCGTTGACCGCATAGATTTGTGTACCTACGGAAATACACAGCCTTTCAGAATCAGAATTGTAAACCGTGTAAATGACAACTTCGACTATTTTTACATTAAACGTGCCGATAGTTCAAGGGTTTATGGCATGGAATTGGAACATTTATTATCGCCTAACAGAATCAGTTATATGACCTACCAAAACTCGCTGGTAGAAGAACATATTGCTGGAATTCCTGGTGACCAATTTTTTAAAACCTATTTAAACGACCCCAAAATCAATCAAATTCGTTTGGCAAAAGAGTTTGTAAAATTCAATGAAAGATGCTTCGTATTACTTTTGGGAGATATGCACTCTTCTAATTTTGTGGTAGATATTACACCTGATTTTGAGGAAGATTATTACCGAATCCGTGCCATAGATTTTGACCAACAATCTTACGAAGGCAAACGAACGGTTTATCAACCTCAGTATTTCAAACAAAACAATCCACTGATAGAATTAGGAATGAAACACATGACTCCTGAGTCGGTGAAGCAATACCAAATAGAGGAACGTTCATTGATTTCTAAGCGACTAAAAGTAGAAACACAACGAGTTTATGAATTGATGTCGGTCATGGCAAAAGACGATATTTCTACCGAAGAAAATACCAATCAATTGAAAAAGGAACTTGCCAAATATTATAAGTCAGATAAATTTTTGAAGTGTAAAACAATGGGTGAAATCGTATGGGCGAGCTTAGAACAAGTTATGATACATTAGTTTATTAACATATAGTCATAAGTTTTAAATGACAAGGCAATAAGAAATACTGAAAAGGTGTATTCTTGGTTAAAATAGAGTTGTTGATTTGTTTTTCATTATTTAAGTATCTCATTTTCAGTGCATTGGATAATTTTTGAGCAACTTTTGAAAATCTAATTAAACAGTTTCTGTAACAAAGCCAATACATTACGATATCCATTATTAATTCAAAACTATGACTCGCTACGAATTTCTCAAATCATTAGGTTTTTCAGGTGCGGCTTTGATGGCCGCCTTAACATCTTGCACTAAGGCAGAAGATGCTGTGTTGGATGCTCCAAGAATTGATGTAGGTGCTACCACTGTCACCACGCCAACAGTACCCGTTACACCCGTAACTGGAACATCAGAATTGGATAAAATTACCAATCCTTTAGTGAAAGTTGATATTTCTTCAACCTCAACATCAAAGCTCAAAACGGTGGGAGGATACGTGATTTCTAATAATATTGTGGTAGCTCAAGTAAGTGCAGGAACATTTGCAGCAGTGACAAATTTGTGCAGCCATGAGCCAAAACGTAAAGTTATTTTTAGTCAAGGAGAATTTTATTGTACAGACCACGGTGCAAGATTTGACCTTACAGGAAAAGGACTTAATGCCAACGGAAGTAAAGGAATTACAGCTTACAAAGTCGCAACAGATGGAAAATTAGTTGTGGTTTATTCATAGAAAACATAGCGAAAAGCGAACGTATCAATCGTATCTAACATTCGTTTATTTTCGCAAATCGCTTACCATAACACTAAAACTCCTTTATTAAGTCATGAAATTATTGAGCATCGTATTTTTTCTTTCTCTATCTTTTTTATCGCCAATAGAATGGACGACTGATTTTGCCAAAGCCAAAACAGAAGCCAATAGTCAGCACAAATATATTTTGTTGAATTTTTCGGGTTCAGATTGGTGCGGGCCTTGTATAAAACTAAAAAAAGAAGTGTTGGATTCTCCCGAATTCTTACAATATGCTGACAATAAATTGGTATTAGTGAGAGCTGATTTTCCAAGAAACAAGAAAAATCGTCTTTCGCCCGAACTTACCAAACACAACGAAGCACTCGCCGAAAAATACAATAATCAAGGTAAATTTCCTTATACCGTTTTGATTGATGCCGATGGTAAAATCGTCAAATCTTGGGAAGGTTATACCGCCAATATGACGATAGCAAATTTGAAAGTTGAAATCGAACAATTGGTGAAATTGAAGTAATGACACAAATATTTTCGAGAGTTCAAAAACTGATGGGTAATCGGTTTGAATTAAGTGTTGTTTCCGAAAATGAAAATTGGGCAAATGAAAGAATTGATTCAGCCATTGCCGAAATCAGTCGGATAGAACAATTATTAACCACCTTCAAACCCGATAGCCAAACCAATAAAATCAATGAAAATGCAGGAATTGCTCCCGTAAAAGTTGATAATGAAGTTTTTGAACTTATCCAACGCTCGCTCCGTATTTCAGCCCTCACACAAGGTGCATTTGACATTACCTATGGCTCAATTGACAAGAGCCTCTGGAATTTTGATGCTAAAATGATAGCTCTTCCTGAGAGAGAAATTGCCTTAAAGATGGTTGAATTGATTGATTATCAGAAGGTTATTTTAAATAAGGATGATTCGTCTGTTTTCTTACAGGAAAAAGGAATGAGAATAGGTTTTGGAGGAATTGGGAAAGGTTACGCTGCCGAAATGGCTAAAAGATTGATGATTCAAGAAGGCGTAAAAAGCGGAATTGTGAATGCTTCGGGAGATTTAACAACGTGGGGACTTCAGCCCGATGGCAAGCAATGGACTATCGGTATTGCCGACCCCAATCATAAAAACCGACCATTTTCATATCTCAATATCAGTAATATGGCAGTTGCGACTTCTGGAGATTACGAAAAATTTGTAATGATAGACGGAAAACGATACTCGCACACCATCAATCCTCAGACGGGTTTGCCAGTAACAGGCATCAAAAGTGTAACTATTATTGCTCCCAATGCCGAAATTGCCGATGCACTCGCCACACCCGTAACGGTTATGGGCATAAAAGTTGGCTTAGACCTTATCAATCAAATTAAAGGAATTGCCTGTGTAATTATTGATGACCACGATAAAATGTTCACCAGCAAAAATATTAATATCCGATAGATGAAATTTAAGTAATTGGTTATTCGTGATTGGAAAATGGTAAGATGTTTATTACCAGTCAGTTATATTCAGCAATGCTTTCTATTGATAAATACACTACAAATTTACCAATAACTAATAACCAATTACCAAACCCTGCGTGCCAATCAAAAATCAAAAAATATGAAATCGAAACTCTTTAAACAATCGCTTTTTTTTGCTTTAGGCGTATTGGGATTGTCTTCATGTGTGAGCGTGAAGGAATACCAAAAAAGTAGAATTAATGATTCTGAAATGGAATTATCCGCCCGAAAAGCAGAAAAATTTGAAACCAGTTTTTACCTATATCGAGAAGGTGCAGCAGGTGGAAATGGTGGCAAAAGTGGAGGAGGATGTGGGTGTAATTAAGATGTAGGGCTTAGTTTATAGGTGAATTGGTTAGTTAAATTGTACTCATATTAGTGTTAACTATTGCAACAAAATGCTTTACTAAAACGAAACGTTTAAAATTCTATGTTTTCTATCCTACCTCAATGGTAATAAAATAAACCATGTAGAGAAAATAGAACACATAGATTTACAGGGATTGTGAAATCATTAATTGGGTACAATATAACTAACCAGTTCATATAGGGTTTAGAATTTGGTAAAATAAATCTTCCTGTGCGACCCTAATTCCTAAAACCTATCCATTATCAATTAAACAGAATCAAATGAAAAAAATAATAATAACTGCTGGATTATTAGTGAGTATGTTATTCAGAACTTCCGCACAAAGTAGTTCTGGAGAAGAAAATGCTTACGAAAAACGAAAACTAAAAATTGATGAAATCAATCTTGTGTCAAGTTACTATCAACAAGATGGGAACAATTCTGCCGTAACGGGTGGAATTGGTACAGAACAATTGACTGATTATGCTAATTCATTTGACTTGAAAATGTCAACTTATGACAAAAAAAATCGTCAGCATAATATTACTGTTGATTTGAACTTAGATTATTACACCTCAGCATCTTCGGATAATGTTGACCCACGCTCAATTTCGGGAGCTTCAGCGGCAGACCTTCATATTTATCCATCCATTGCATGGAGTATGAAAGACCCCAATACTCGTATAACCAAAGGTTTGGCATATTCATTTTCAAAAGAATTTGACTATCAATCACATGGTTTTACAGCAAGTTGGGCAAAAGCATCAAAAGATAATAACCGAGAGTTTAGTATAAAAGCAAGTGCCTTTTTTGATAAAGCAACTATTATTTTACCCACCGAACTCAGAACATCAACTAATTCATCGGGTAGGAGTGGAACGGGTGGAACAAAACCCCGAAATTCTTATGCACTGGCATTGTCATTGTCGCAGGTGATTAATGAGCGTTTACAACTCATGTTAGTGGCAGAGCCATCATATCAAGAAGGGTTTTTGAGTACCTCATTTCACCGAGTATATTTTACGGATAATACCATGACGGCTGAAAAATTACCTGGCACTCGTTTTAAATTGCCAATTGCCCTAAGAGCCAGTTATTTTCTGGGTGATAATGTAGTATTGAAAGGCTTTTACCGATATTATATGGATAATTGGGGCATGACTGCCCACACCGTAAATATGGAAGGTTCATATAAATTAACGCCATTTGTTTCATTAACGCCATTTTATCGTTTTAGTAAGCAAACTGCCGTGAAATATTTTGCCGCTTATGGAAAACACGCTCCCGCTGAAACATATTATACCAGCGACTACGATATTTCTGGAATGACTACCAACTTTTTAGGAACAGGAGTTCGTTTAGCCCCTGTAAATGGTGTTTTGGGCATCAAACATTGGGCAAGTGTAGAACTTCGATATGGACATTATACACGTTCAACAGGTATGGTTGCCAATATCGTGACCTTGCACATGAAGATGAAATAATATATAGAAATAGAGATTAGGGTATTCCTAACAAATAAGTAAAAAGAGGGGAGAATTTAATCATTCTTCCCTCTTTTGTAATAGGGGTAAAATTAAATTAGATTGTCATAAAGATGAAATATCAGAGAGGAATTGTATTTTTGCGGAAAGCATATAGCTTCACCTCTTTACATGATACAAATTCAAGATTCAGATATTTTATTGGCTATCCGTCAGGGTAATGAACGTGTTTTTGAAACAATTTTCAAAAAACATTATCAAACCCTGTGCAATTATGCCTGTGGTATTTTGAAAGATATGGATGATGCCGAGGAGGTTGTCCAAAGTATTTTTCTGAAATTTTGGGAACAAAGAGAAGAAATTGAAATAAATGTTTCGCTAAAATCATACTTGTATCGTGCCGTCCATAATACTTGTTTGAATAGGTTAAAGCATTTGAAAATTCAAGAAACTTACCGTCAATATGTAGGCGATTATTTAGAAAATACACATGATTCTGCAACAGATATTTTGGATAAAGTAGAATTAGAAAGTAGAATTGCGAATGCTCTTGAAAAACTTCCAGAACAATGCCGACTGATTTTTAAAATGAGTCGCTTTGAGGAATTAAAGTATCAGGAAATTGCCGACCGTTTAGGACTTTCTATCAAAACAGTAGAAAATCAAATAGGAAAAGCATTGAAAATTATGCGTACAGAATTGTCGGATTATCTGCCAATTCTGTTATTTATGATGATGTTTTTTTAATACATCGCAGGTACAAATAAAAAATAAACATGAACCAAGACCAGACCATAGACGACTTATTGGCAAAATATCTTGCCGACGAGACTGATGCTCACGAATCTGATACGATTAGCGAGTGGATAATTGCGTCTGAGGACAATCAAAAGACTTTTGACCATTCTAAATTAATTTGGGATGGCGTAAAGGGTGTTCAGCATCAACAAAAAGTTGATGTGGATGCGGCTTGGAAGAAATTGAATATTACGAAAAAAGAGAAGATTGAAGTAGTTGATTTATCAGAAAGAAGACCCCTTAAAAAACTCAATTGGGTGACTAATTTCTTGAAAATTGCAGCCGTTTTTGTACTTTTATTTGGACTTTGGTATGTTGCGGCTAAACAATTTGCTACACCCAAAAATGATGTTTTAACCTTCCAATCTGGCAATCAATCAGTTGAACGAGTTTTACCTGATGGTACAAAAATTATTTTGAGCAAAAACTCAACGGTAACTTATCCTGTAAAATTTGAAGGTGAAAATAGAGAAGTCAATTTAATAGGAGAGGGCTTTTTTGATGTACACCATGATAATGCTCATCCATTTATTATTCACACGCAAGGAACGGATGTGAAAGTTTTAGGGACTTCTTTTAATGTACGAGCTTATAATGCACAAGTTCAGGTAGTTGTGAAAACGGGGCGAGTGCAGTTTTCAAAAAATAATAGTCATGTTATCTTAGAGAAAGGTCAAAAAGCAGAGGTTTTGGCTAATGTCAATACCATTGTCAAATCGGAAGATTTAGACAGAAATACTGATGTACAGGCAAATGCTAAATCTTTTATTTTTGAGAAAAAATCATTGGCAGAGGTTACCGAAATCTTATCGCAAAAATATGATATACAAATTATTATAAGCCAAGACAAAATTAAAAATTGTAAGTTAACCGCTTCATTCGAGCATGAGAATTTAGAGAATATCATTACAGTAATTGCGGAGACTTTTAATCTGAAAATTCAATATCAAGATGATCGTATTATTTTGAGTGGAGAAGGTTGTGAGTAATAAATACGTAACACAGGAATCCTTCCTGTGAATTGAACTGTTCTAAAATCATGGAAAGAGCTTCCGTGAAACTGTATCCAAGACCTAATTGCCAATAACGCTAACTCAGACGGGGTTTCCTGTTTCAATTTCCTACTATTTACATGAAACGCTACTCCTTCAAATATTTATTTTTATTTGCCCAATTCTTTTGTATAAAGTTTTTCACTTTTGCTCAAACTCCCATCCTTGAGCGTTCCATAAGTTTAAAAGTCAATAATGTAAGTGTTTCAAATGTTTTGGACATGATTGCGAAACAAGGTGATTTCTCTTTTTCCTATAATTCAGAAATCATTGAGGTTAATGATAGAATTGATTTAACGATTACCAATAAACCAGTTCGGGAGGTTTTAAGTCGAATTTTTAAGGGAACACTCAATTATAAAGCTCGTGGGCAGTATCTCATTCTACAAAAAAATGAACAAACAGAGAAAGCAAAAACCTTTGTTTTGACTGGTTATGTACTCGACGACCAAAGCGATAAACCGTTGCGGAAAGTTACAGTCTATGACAGAAAAAGTTTATCGTCGAGTATCACAAATCAATATGGTTTTTATCGGATTAAACTGTATCAGAATCAGTTGCCGATTAGATTAACCATCTCTTGTCCCAATTACGAGCAAGAAAGTATCTTGATAAAATCTTCTCAAAACTCCTATCAAGATATTCGTTTACAGCCTATTAAACGAGAAACACATTTCAATCCACCCATTGAAGATAATTCAATTGAGAAGATGGATTCCTATAAAAATCTTAAACCCAAGCATGAGGAGTCCTCATTAATTTTACCTGTTTCCCCAAATGCTTTCCCCGATATTACCGACGAAAGTATATTTCCAACCTCCCCAATTTTTGATTCAACTCTTTATGAAAGCCGATGGGATATGTTCAAAAAGCGTTTAGGAAAAGTTCTCGTGAGCCGTTCTCAGCGAATAAATGCCCAAAATATTAAAGATTCCTTAAGCCGAAACTATCAATTTTCGGTTTTGCCATTTTTAGGCACTAACCGTTTACTTTCTGGAAGTATTAAGAATGATTATTCTATAAATCTTTTGATGGGTTATGCGGGTGGAGTACGGAAATTAGAGGTAGGAGGTTTAATAAATGGTATCCGTAATGATGTACAGGGCGTTCAGTTGGCAGGTTTAGCCAATATTGCTGGTGGAACTCTTTCGGGCTTACAAAGTAGTAGTTTACTCAATATTGCAGGACATAATGAGTCAGGTGTACAATTATCAGCAGGTTTAAATACCGTCATAAAAGAGTCGAGTGGTTGGCAAATTGCCCCTATAAATTTTGCTCATCGAGTATTGAAAGGAGGAAAGCAAATTGGTTTGATAAATATCTGTGATTCAACGGATACCACTCCAATTGGTTTTTTGAGTTTTGTTGGAAACGGAACAGGCTACAAACGGTTGGAATTAGCAATTGATGAAAATGAAACCGCTACATTTACTTTTAAGACAGGTGTTAAAAAGTTTTACAATATTTTAGCTCTTCATTATAATTTTTTAAGACCCAGAGAAATATTTGGATTGGGTTATGGCATGGGTAGAGCCTACGAATTGGGGCGTGCATGGATGTTTAATACTGATTTAACTGCCAATATTTTGGTAGAATATGATGATTTAAGTCCAAATGTTGCAGCCCTTTGGAAATTTGATATGATGTTTGAAAAACAAATAGCTCAGAACGTTGCCATAACCTTAGGCCCATCTATTAAATACCTCATTATCAACCAATATAATTCAGCCAATTGGCAAGCCCAACCTTTTAATAGAATTCCTGCTTTTGAGCCACTTGCCGCAACTGAAAAATCATCTTTCTGGATAGGTTTTCAAATGGGAATACGCATACGTTCAAGATGATTTGTTAGGATAAATGTTTGAAAATGTGCAAATTGAAAAAATAAATTACAATTACTTTAACGCTGATACTAAAACTACATTTCTGCTCAATTATATGAAATCCAAATTAATATTTTTCATCATTTTCACTTTTTGTCGGCAGGTTTACGCTCAATCTTTAGCGGAGGAACAACTCAAAATTGAGCAAAAAATTATTAGGTCATGGGTTAAATATCGGATAGATGCCAAAGATGGAAGTCAATTGCAAGATGAAAATGTTGCCAGAAAAACAGCTTCTATGATTATTTTTAAGAAAGGCGGAGGTAGTGTTGTTATTTTTGGGAGTAAGGCAATTCAAGCACGATATGCCATATCAAGTAATATCATTGTGATTGATGGGACTCGTTATGCCATTGAAAAACTAACTGATTATGAGCTCGCTTTTAGTGAAATTAATGAAAATAAGCTTGAAAATGAGTTGATTAGGTATCAATATATGGTAACTACCGAAAGCTCAGGAGAATATTTTTACCGACAATTCATCAAGCCATTCGTCCGAACTTTGGTTAATGGAGATACTGCGTATGCTTTCAATGAGCATATTTTTCCTACTTTTAAGAATGAGACACAAGGTTATCTTGTCCCACTTGAAAACTTTGATGATACTTATGAGGCTTCCTACAATTTTATTGAAAAACATTTTGCCTTTCCTGCCAAAAAGAAAGGCAACTTTAGCGTATCTTTTTCCGTAGGTAAAAAAGGAGAAGTAAAAGATGCCGTTGTAAAAGTGAGTAGTGATTCAAGTTATAATGAACGGTTAATACAAGCGGTTTATCAAACACAAAAGAACTGGAAACCAGCAGAATACAATAACAAAAAAGTAGAAATATTATTCAATTATGTTTTTAGGTATGATGCCGAAGGAGAGACAATTGATAATTTTGACACAGAGGTTTTCCTTATCAAGAAAGAGCGAGCCAATCGTTTTTTTGAAAAAAAAGAATACATCAAAGCCATAAAACTTTATACAGAGTGTATTCTAATGCAAGATGAAGATATTGAGCCGCTTTTCAAACGTGCAGAAAGTTATTTTGCCTTAAAAGTCAATAAAAATGCGTGTTTAGATTGGAGCTATTTAGCCCAAAAAGGACAAAAAAAAGCTGAAAAATTATTCATGGATAATTGCATGAAATAAAAAACGCAATGAAATATCACCATACTTACCAAAAAGACAAACATGAAAAAAAGCCTACTAACACTCCTTTCGCTTGGAATTTTGGCTAATGCTCAGGCACAAATACGTCGCCCTTTGGGCCCGCCAGTCAATTCTCCGCAGTTCAATGAGTACGCACCATCAATTAGTGCCAATAACAAAACAATGATTTTTGAGACGGATAGAGCGGGAGAGGGGAAGTGGGAATTATATTACACCACCAAAAATGAAAAAAATAAATGGACTCCACCCAAACCCATTGTCAATATTAACAAAGTAGCCAGCGAAAATGATTTAATTGGTGGGCCTTCTATTAGTTACGACGGTAAAACACTCTTCTTCTTTTCATCTTTTGACGGTGGTCAGGGTGATATGGATATCTATCATTCCAATTGGGATGGCACAGATTGGTCTGCTCCCAAACCTGTTGGGAACAATATCAATACCAAAGCTTATGAAGGTTTTCCATCGGTTGCGGCAGATGGAAAAACTTTATATTTTATCCGTGATAATTTCTCAAAACGTAAGGATAAAGCACTTTGTTACACCATTTGGTCTTCCAAAAAACAAGAAGATGGCACTTGGGGCGTAGCCGAGAAATTACCTGCTCCCATCAACGGAGATTGTGAAAAATCACCCCGCATCATGGCGGATAATCGTACCCTGATTTTCAGTTCAGTTCGGAAAGATGGCGTTGGCGGTTTTGACCTTTATCAATCTTTTCAAGAGGATGATGGTACATGGGCGACTCCCGTAAATTTGGAGTACATTAATACCGAAGAAGATGACCAATTTGCGTCGGTTTCTGCCGCAGGTGATTTGATGTATTATTACACCGCAGGTGATATTTATACGGTAACAATTCCAGACAAATACCGAAAATATAAATTAGTAACGGTGGATGGAAAAGTAATTGATGCCATTACAAAACAGCCAATTGCTACAAAAATTACCTCAAAAAGTAATAATGCAAAAGAAAAAGCTATTTCAACGATTGTTGATGCAAATGGTTTATTTTCAATGATTTATCGGGTTGGAAGTAAGTACGAATTGAGTACAATACCATTGAATGATTATTTTCCGTATAAAGGCTCAATGGATATGTCAACGGCTAAAGAAACTGATAATATTGAGAAAAATATTGAGCTAATACCAAAGAAAATTCCTTATCAATTTCAATTATTGGACAAAGAAACCAAAGCCATTTTGAAAGACCCCAAAGTGAAAGTAATGGACGTGGAGACGAAGCAATTGTTGGAAGTGAAAGTTGAAAAGGACATTGCAACGGTGACAGTAGAAATAGGGAAACAATATAAATTTGCGGCAAATGCTTTAGGTTATGCCTTTTTCTCTCGTGCTTTCAGGCCAGATACTGCTGATGTTTTTAAAGACCGCTTGAAAAAAGTACCATTGGCGATTCTGAAAAAAGATGCCGTTGTTCAATTACAAGATATTACTTTTGAAACGGGCAAAGCAGAGTTAAAACCAGAATCAAACGAAGAGTTAGACCGCTTGGTAAGTTTATTAGAAGGAAATCAGACAATTAAAGTTGAAATTTCTGCCCATACCGATGATGTTGGAAACGATGATTCTAACTTGAAATTATCCGAAAAAAGAGCCAAAACCGTAGTTGATTATTTAACGACCAAAGGAATTAAAGTTGATAGAATGACTGCCAAAGGTTACGGCGAAACACAACCATTAGTACCTAACGATACCGACGAGAACAAAGCGAAAAATAGACGTGTGCAGTTTAAGATAAATTAAGTAACGCAGACTTTAGTCTGCATATAAATCAAACAGACTAAAGTCTGAGTTACATAAAAAAATCCCCATAACATTTTGCTATGGGGATTTTTTTGTAACTCAAAAAAAAATATCTCTTAGTTTTTTCAATCTTTAGTTTGTTTCATTTCCAAACAGACTAAAGTCTGTGTTACATAAAAAATTATTTCTTAACTTTTTCAATGATAATCACGTCTTCAACATCTGCTAAAATACGTCCGCAGTGTTCACAAACGATGATTCTTTTCTTGTCTTTAATATCTGCCTGACGTTGTGGTGGAACTGCACTAAAACAACCTCCACAAGCACCACGTTTTACCAAAACTACGGCTAATCCATTTGGATAGTTACCACGTAATTTGTCGTAAGGACGCAATAAACGCTCTTCAACGTGTTTTGCTGCTTTATCACGGTCTTTGTTTAATTTCTGCTCGTCGTCTTCACTTTCAGCAATTAAAACATCTAATTCTTTCTTTTTAGCGTCAAGGTCTTTTTTACGAGTATTCAAACGTGTTTCAGTTTCAGAAACATCGTCTTTCTTGTTCAAAATCTTGAATTCAAACTCACGAGTACGTTTGTCTGCCAATTCCATTTCAAGTTGTTGCAATTCAATTTCTTTCGAGATTGCATCATACTCACGGTTATTGCGGACATTCATTTGTTGGTCTTTGTACTTATTTACCAACTTCTCAGCATCTTTTTTAGCGTTACGGTTTTTTGAAATTTCCTCATCTAAAGCAGCAATTTCTTTGTTGAATTTACTGATACGAGTTTCAATCCCTGCTACTTCATCTTCTAAATCACGTACTTCTTCTGGCAAATCGCCACGCATTTTCTTGATAGCATCTAAAGATGAATCTATATTTTGAAGCTTCAATAGGGCTTCTAACTTCTGAGCAATGGTTGTTTCGGTTGCTACTGCTGCCATTTGGTTGTATTTGGTTTATATTCAGTGAGTTGTGAACGGTCCGCCGTAGCGGTTATGAATTGTATTTGGGTTTAAAATAGGTTGCTTAATTTACAAAATGAACAACGTATGCCTTTACAAATACAATTTACTAAATCACTAATCACAAATTTCTAAAATAACGGACAGGATTGGTATTGACCTGACTTTTGAGAACCGCAAAATTACTAAATTTTTCAGATAAATACCTAACAATTAAGTCCTTTGTGTAAACTTCTGATTCATAATGTCCAATATCGCAGATGATGATTTGATTATCAGCATCAAAAAACTCGTGATATTTGTAATCAGCAGTGATGAAAACGTCTGCACCTTGCCTGATAGCATCACCTAATAAAAAGCCCCCTGCACCACCACAGACCGCAATTTTCTTGATTTCTCGACCTCTCAAAGGCGTATGTCGGAGGGTTTGTAAGTTCATTTTTTCTGCCAAATAATTTAAAAAATCTTTTTCTGATAAACTATTTGATAATGTGCCAATTACGCCCGAACCAACCTCTTGATTCTCGTTTTCTAAGAGACTCAAATAATAGGCAACTTCTTCGTAAGGATGTGCTGATTTTAAGGCTCTTAATATTTGGCTTTCAAGGTGCGAATCAAAAATAACTTCTAAGCGATTTTCTCGTACTTCTTCGGGTTTATGGAGCGTTCCAATGTGCGGATTGGCTTCTCCCGTAGGCGTGAATGCACCTGTACCTTCTACCCGAAAACTACAATTTTTATATTCGCCAATTTGTCCTGCTCCCGCCGAATGTAAGGCATCCAAAACCGTTTGCGAGTTTTCGATGGGAACAAAAACGACTAATTTCTTCAAAATCTGTTTTTGAGGAGATAGAATTTTAGGTCTTTCTAAACCCAATTTCTCCGCAATCATATAATTTACGCCTCCTTTCACGCTGTCGAGATTAGTATGCGTAGCATAAATAGCAATGTCGTTTTTAATGGCGAGCATCACGGCACGTTCTACGTAATTTTTGCCATTAAACCGTTTCAAGCCTTTAAAAACGATGGGATGATGAGCCACGATAAGGTTACAATTACGTGCGATAGCTTCTTCAATAATTTCTTCGGTGCAATCAAGCGTAGCCAACACGCCCGTAACTTCTGTTTGTGGATAACCCACAATTAACCCTGCATTGTCGTAACTGGCTTGGTATGAAAGCGGTGCGAGTTGCTCCAAATAATTAGTAATATCTTTGATGGTCATTCTTTCGGTATTCATTAAAACAAAACGTCTCGAATTTAGAGAAAAAATCGAGACGTTTTGTGATTATTTTAAATTCGAGTAGAATAATTAGTTCATTGTGTGATGTTTCACTTCCAACATTTCAAAAAGCCTTTGAATCTGTTGAAGATGTTTTGTATTTTGAGCTTTTAATTCCTTTATCTCCTCTCTCAACTCTGTAATGACAATTTTGGATAAATTTAATTCTTCTTCTGATGTATCTTGTTTATAATTTACCTCTTTGATTTGTTTGAAATTATTACCAATCAACACCATGTTTCCTTCATGTTTTAGTATGTCCTCTGGTTTAATTCCAAGGCTTTTAATGAGTTTTTCAACCTGTTCTGCATTTAACTCTTTGTCTTCGTTCTCCATTCTGCTTAATGTTGATTGTGAAACTTGCATAACAGGTGCTAATATTTCCTGTTTTACATTTAATAATTTTCTAAAATTTCTAATGGTGATTCTTTTTTCAAAGGTAGGGGTTTGAATTGTTTTTTTCATTATAAACTGTTATTTAAGGTTTAAGTGTCAATATTTGAGTATAAGATGTAAAAATTAGTGTTGTGATATTTGCAAAAGTAATTATATCGAAGTGGAAATAAAGTTTTTCTGATGAATATTTTATTCATCAATTTGGATAAAATATCTGTTTTTTATGCAAATTATTCATGATTGATGAGAGAAATTTGATGCAGAAATACACAGAATAAACTCGCTCAAAAATGAAAAAATCTACTATTTTAACATTTCTATTTTTTTTGTCACTACAAGCATTTTTTTCTTGTCGTTCAGAGGATATTTCTCCACATAGTGTTTTAAAACCAATTGAAATATCTGGCATTAAGCAAAAGCTAATACAGACGAAAAATACCGTAGGTGAAAATTGTATTCTACTAAAAAATACTAATTCAATTCGTCGATTTTTTGCACACATAGACAGTTTATCAGTCCCTAAACCAGTTACCACTGATGTTTGGATTAGACCTCGGTCAAAACAAAATTTGGTTGTTAAGGGTGTTTTTTCGATGCCAATGACTGAAAAGGTTGTCAATATGACATTTGATGAAGTTGGAAGTATCTCTGACTTGAATTATGATCATGAGACATCTATTACTTTTTCTTATGATTTTACAAATGGCTATTTAGAAATAATCAAATGGGGAGTTGTTGGCGTTCCTGTGAATGAAGATTTACTGACATCCTATGTTTACTTTGAAACTCCAATACGTATTTTAAATATCAATCTTGTAACTGGGTGGTTTCGAGAACGATTATTCCAGATAGAAGCGAACTTAGAAACAGAAGGACATGGGAATTTAGAATTGTTCTATTTGACAACAGGTCCTGCAATAAAAAACGCTAAGGCTCAATAAAAAATAAAAATTCGACTTTAAATTTTGAAATTATGCAAAAATCATATAGAATTGTTAAAATAATCATTGTTACACTATTATTTATGTGTCAATATACTTTACAGGCTCAAAAGTATTGTGAGGAATGTAAATCAAATATAAAAGTTGTATCGAATGAACAAGTTCTTTTAGAAAAAATTGACATAAAAGAAGGAACATTAGTATCTAATGTTGATATTAACCTTTATGCAAGTTATCGGTCAGGAAATTTACAAAAATTTTGGACGAATTTAGCAATTGCGACCGCAGGTGTGGTCGTAGGTAATAAATTAAACAACGTAAATTTGGTTGAAGGAAAAGGAGTAAATAGTATTTCTCCTTTATTGCCCCTAAGTGTAAGTACAGCGATATTACCAAGTATTTGGAAAAACAGACCAAGGAATGTACCACAAGCGGGTCTTTGGATACAGTATCGAAATACTCATGGAAAACTATTAGAAACTTGGGAAGAACCTATCAGTAGCGAAGCAAAGAATGATGCTGAATTATTAACAGTTTCGATTGATAAGTCCCTTTCGGCGGGAACATTAGAAATTTATTTGCAAAATGGAAGTAAAAATAATGTGTATTATTGGGGTTATAACACTAATTTTAAAAATAAAAAAGTAGATAATTTTGCTTTACCAAACTCTCCTGTATTGTTAAGTATAGCAGGTTGCCCAGCTGGTTATTTGCCAGATGGGAGTGGAATGTGTTGTAATCCTTTTACAGGAGAATGTGTAAGTGAGGGAGTAGTAACACCAACACCAACACCAACACCAACACCAACACCAACACCAACTCCAACAAATGTAGGTTGTCCAGAAGGATATTTACCAAATGGGAGTGGAATGTGTTGTAACCCTTTTACAGGAGATTGTAAAACTGTAGGGGGAACAAGTGGAAGATTTATAAGAACGGAAACAAGAGTTTCTTCAATTACAACAGAAGGTAGTGGCAGTGGAACTGGTGGTTGTCCAGCTGGTTATTTACCTAATGGAGAAGGAATGTGTTGTAACCCTTTTGAAGGTATATGTGTTAATGAGGCTCCTGTAACAATGAGTACAGCAAATGTATGCGTAACAACTACCACTTGTATTGATACTTACTCTTGTGCATATTCGCTTGCATATCCTGAAAATGGAGTAGATTGTGTCCTTATAGGTACAGAATGTTCTTCTTCAACTTCTTGTACAGGTGGCGGAGATGGTGGAACTGGTGGTGGTGGAACTGGTGGTGGTGGAATTGGTGGTGGCGGTGGAACTGGCGGTGGCGGTGGAACTGGTGGCGGAGGTGGAACTGGTGGTAGTTCAGGTAAAAACTGTGTAAATGGGCGAGATATAAATAATCAACCCTGTGGTGCTTCTATTTGCAATAGTGCAACTGGCTATGACCAATATGGAAATAAGTGTGGGCGTGATTGTAATGAAACTACTGGCTATGACCAGTTTGGAAGCCCTTGCGGACCTTCTATTTGTGGTGCTGGTATTATGCCAGAGTCAAATAATCAAGGGCAAGCAAGAATGGCATCAGTGGTTAGTGATCAGTATGGGAATGAGTGTGCTAAAATTGAGGACTTACTTGTAACAAACTGTTTTAAAAATACATTATCATTACTAAAAGATAGCAATCTAAAAGGTAAAATATCTTCCATTTTTCAGAACTATAATAAAAGTAGGAACAATAATTTTACAATAAAAGAAGCAGTATTCACAGGAGTAAATGCACAAGATTTAGCTTACACGGAAGGGGATGTAATAACATTAAATACAGCAGTATTAAAGGATGCTTCAAAAGAATTGATAGCCCTTATTATTATCCATGAAATGCTACACGTTTATATTGGAGAAGATGAATTTACAGATCATACTATAACCTCGCAAAAATATGTTATACCCATGACAGAGTACTTAAACTCAGTTTTTGGGATAGATAAAAGTATAGCAGAATCTATGATTTGGGATGGGTTACAAGATACAGATGCTTACAAACAACGGACTGAACAAGAAAATTGGCATTCTCAGAATTACGTTAGATTACATAAAAACTTAAACAACTCTAATAATGGTCAAACTGGCACTCACTGTAATTAGTCTTTTCCTTTTTTTTAATTGTGGATATTCACAAAAGGAAAGACATAAATTTTGGATTTATCAAGATTCTTCTATTCCTAAAATGGGAATAGAAGGATTACTAAAAAAAGGTATTGGTCCGATGAAATATACCGACATCAATCATTGTGAAATGTCTTGGGCTGTTTTTTATTTTACGGTTGATTATAAAGGACGGATAAAAGATTTTGAAATAGATCAAAATGGTAACTTAGATACAAATGTGATAAACATAGTCAAAAGAAATATCTATGCTACGGAGGGACTATGGCATATCCCCAAACATACTTCCAAGAATGAAGTTTGTAAATTTGCCTATCCATATTTTAGGTCTATTCCAGATGACACGACTTGCACTGATTTTCAAAATCAATTAAAGAGTGAAAAGGGTAAGTTTATACGCATACTTTCTAAGTTAAGTGGTGTTTTAGAAAAAGAGAAGGGTGGCGTATATGTGATTATTCCAAGACATGATAGACCTGGGGAGTATTGATGTATTTCCTCATCTAGCGCAAGTGTCCGCCAGATGGCTGGTCTCTCGTCCCCTTGGCTGGTCTCCCGACCAGCCATCTGGGGGCAGCACCCCGAGGAGAGATTCCCGCCCTTGTTGGTGTTTTCCACCAACAAGCCGTGCTAAAGCAAGCCCGATGAGAGGATTTATAAGTACCCAAAAATGCAAAAAGAGGTCGTTGATTTATTTCAGCGACCTCTTTTTGATATTTTGTAGTATGAATTGTTGTTTGTGAAAACATAAACAATGGCATAAAACACATTCATTTAAAAACTAAACTAATCTCTTTCAACGGTACTTGCTCCAGAGGTACTAATGGTGGTTGTAGGATTTCCTCTATAACGGACTCTACTCGCTCCAGAAGCATTTACTTTTAAGTATTTATAGACATCAACACGGGCTGAACTTGCTCCCGACACTTTAATATCCATTTCGTCGGAAGGGAAATTTAGCGTATTTAACAATGATGCACCGCTGATTTCACCTGATATTTTTTGAGCATCTCCCGAAGGTGTAAATTGTGATGCTCCCGAAATATCCATGTAAAGTTTTGTTACGTCTATATCCAGAAATAATTTGGATGCTCCCGATAAAATAACATCAAAAGTATTGGTATAAAAACCGCTAACATCTGCCGTTGTTGCTCCCGAAAATTGAACGGATGAAAGGGCGGGAACGGTAATGTCAATTCTCATGGTGTAGTGTTTATTTCGAGCATTATTTCTGTAACCTCCATAAAGCGTTCCATTACGAACGTATAAATCCAAATCGTCAATATCAGTTTCATCACCAATGGCAGTGACTTTGTAATAAGTTCCTTGAATAATATTTACTTTAAAAGCACTTCCAGTTTTGATTCCATCGAAATTTGATAAATTGAAATTTTGCCGTACTTCATAATACGCCGATTGTGGCAAAGGGTCATTGTCAACTTTAATGATACAACTATTGAGTATAACCATTAAAAGAATTAGCGAAGTTTTTAATAGATTTTTCATCGTTTCTAAGCGTTTAATTTTTATGTTTGTCAGAATAACGTTTTTGAGGTTGTTTTGAAGAAAAAATGAATTTTCCTTAACGTTGGTATGACAATCGGTAGAATAATTTACCCCTACTTAATCACAAAAAATATGAAAGTACGTCCAAGTGTAGCAATTGTTGAAAATAACCGAATTTTACTGATGCGGTATCGTTACGGCAATACTGATGTTTATAATTTAGCGGGTGGAAATGTGGATAAAGGAGAAACGCTTGCCTCGACCGTTGTGCGAGAGTTACAAGAAGAATTAGGGATTGATATTGAATTAGAAGAAATGCTTTTGACGGGTGATGTCATCATGCCTGAAGGCAAAGAAGACGTTTTACATTGTGTTTTTAGGGCAAAAATTTTGAATGGAACGCCTGTGTTGAATCCACAAGAAACCTCAGCTTTGGAAGTGCTTTGGCAACCCATTGAAGAACTGAACCAATTGGATATGTACCCAAATGTAGGACTTGAACTACAAAAGGCTCTCAATCAAGGATTTGAGTATATTGGCAAGATTAGACAAGAATGGAAGTAGCTTTCAGATAAATTCTTTCCCCTGATTTGAAGGTGCAAATTAGGGGAAAGAATTTTATTATATACAACTCAATCTGCCACCATCAACGGGTAAATTTACACCATTGATATATGCAGCGGCTGGGCTACACAAAAAAGCGACGGCTGCTCCAAATTCATGGGCTTCGCCAAAACGTCCCGCAGGTACGTCCGACATCATCATTTCTGCAACTTCACCAACTGCAATATCCGCAGATTTTGCTCTGGAATTTACCACAAAATCTAAACGAGCCGTTTTGGTATAACCTGGCAAAACGTTATTGACCGTTATTCCGAATTGCCCCAACTCATTTGCCAGTGTTTTTGACCAAGAAGCCACTGCTCCACGAGTAGTATTGGATACGCCCAAACCGTTGATTGGCTCTTTTACCGAAGTAGAAATAATATTGATAATTCGTCCAAACTGTTCAGCTTTCATACTCGGCACACAGGCTTGTACAAGAATATGATTACAAATCAAGTGATTAGAAAATGCTTGGGTAAATTCCGCCAAATCAGCTTCAATAATTGCTCCACCCGCTGGACCTCCCGTATTATTGACTAAAATATGTACAAGTGGATTTGCCTTTAAATGATTTTCGATGCCTAATTTTAGTTCATCGGGTTTTGAAAAATCTGCAACAAAATAAGAATGCTTCTGCCCCTGTGAACTATCCAAGCGATGAAGGGTTTCATTAAGAGTATCTTCATTCCGAGCAACAAGTGTTACATTTGCTCCTAACAGAGCCAATTCAATGGCGGATGCACGCCCAAGTCCTTGCGTACTACCGCATACAATGGCGTTTTTATTTTTTAAATTTAGATTCATAAATTGTACTTCGATTTTCCAAAATCGAAAAATTGTATCTCGATTCTGGAGAATCGAAAAAAATGTACTTCGATTCTCCAGAATCGAAAAAAAATGTGCTTCGATTCTCCAGAATCGAAAAAAAATGTACTTCGATTTTCCAGAATCGAAAAAAAATATACTTCGATTTTCCAGAATCGAAAAAAAATGTACTTCGATTTTCCAAAATCGAAAAAAAATGTACTTCGATTTTCCAAAATCGAAAAAATGTATAATAATTACGATTCTGGAGAATCGTAATACAATTACAAATATATGCCAAATCTATCATACCGAAGTAACGAAAACGAGTTAATTGACGACCTCGAATTGGACAATGACGCTCTCCGTCAGAATCTTGAAGAGTTAGCCATCATCAATAAATATTTGGGCGGAAACCAAGTAACGGTTAGTGGATTGAAGAAATTAACAGCAAATTCCAATTCACCAATCACTAATCACCAATCACAATTAACCATCGCCGACCTTGGTTGTGGCGGAGGAGATATGCTAATGGTAATGGCAAATTGGGCAAAAAAGAAAGGAATTAAATCTCAATTTATCGGGATTGATGCCAATGATTTTATGATAGATTTTGCCAAGAAAAGAACCGCTAATTATCCAGATATAAGTTATTTACACGAAAATATTTTCTCGGAAGAATTTAAAGAAAAGTCCTTCGATATTATTACCATGACGCTCTTTTGCCATCATTTCGACGATGAAAGTTTGGTCAAAATATTTAAGCAGTTCAAAAAACAAAGTCGTATCGGAATAGTTATCAATGATATTCACCGCCATTGGTTTGCCTATCATTCCATCGCTTGGATTACCAAACTCTTTCTCAAATCTTATTTGGTTAAGAACGACGCTAAATTGTCTGTTTGGCGTGCTTTTCGTCGTAGTGATTTAGAGAAAATTATTCAAAAAGCAGGTTTTACCAAGTATTCTATTCGTTGGAAATGGGCATTTCGTTGGGAGGTAGTATTGTTCTCGTAACACAGGCTTTAGCCTGTATGCGATGAAGAAAATCAATCAATTACAGGTTAAAGCCTGTCTCTCGAAATGAAAATCTTACTTTGGTATCGCAACGACTTGCGGATTCACGACCACGAAGCACTTTTTAAGGCATCCGAAAAAACTTCGGATGTTATTCCTGTCTATATTTTTGACCCACGTATTTTTAAAGAACATCATCTTGAATTCCCCAAAACTGGTGAATTACGGCATCAGTTTTTGATAGAATCGGTGGAAAATCTTCGTCAAAATTTACAAAAAATCAATTCTAATCTTATCGTCAGAACGGGCTTCCCCGAAGACATTATTCCAGTTTTAGCTAAAGAAATTCAAGCCGATGAGGTTTATACTTCGGAAGAAGTTACGCAAGAAGAAATCGACGTGGATTCAGAAGTAGAAACACGACTAAAAGCGGATGGGCGAAAAATGAAATTATTCTGGCAATCAACACTTTATCACGTTGATGATTTGCCAATGGATGTAGATAATTTACCCGATATTTTTACCCAATTTAGAAATAAGGTTGAACGAAATACAAAAGTTCGTGCTGTTTTTAAAACGCCCACAAATTTGGTTTTTAAGGAGAAAATTGATGTAGGACAGGATTTCATCCTGTCATTGCAAAATCAGTCTATTGATTCTATCCTGTCAGTAGAAAAGACAGCTTGGAAAGCCGTCCTATGTGGTGGAGAAGACGAAGGAATCAATCGTTTGAATGATTATTTCTGGAAAAAAGACCTGCTGAAAGTCTATAAAGAAACTCGGAATGGAATGTTGGGACTTGATTATTCTTCCAAATTCTCGCTTTGGTTAGCTAATGGCTGTATTTCCCCGAGGTATATTTATGAAGAAATCAAGAAATATGAAGCCGAACGCACCCAAAATGAATCGACTTATTGGTTGATTTTTGAATTAATTTGGCGTGATTATTTCCGATTTGTTGCGATGAAATTTGGCAGTAAAATCTTTTATAAGTCTGGATTGAAAGAAAACCCCACCCAACCCTCCCCGAAAGGGAGGGCTATCGACATCAAAAGCCCTCCCTCTCGGGGAGGGTTGGGTGGGGTTTTTCCCATCTTTGAAAAATGGCGTTTAGGAGAAACGGGCGTGCCTTTAATAGATGCCAATATGAAAGAATTATTAGCAACAGGTTTTATGTCGAATCGAGGAAGACAAAATGTGGCGAGTTTCTTGGTAAAAGATTTACAAATTGATTGGCGTTGGGGAGCCGCTTGGTTTGAGAGTCAGTTGATTGACTATGATGTTTGTTCTAATTGGGGAAATTGGCTTTATGTTGCAGGTGTAGGCAACGACCCACGAGAAAATCGTTATTTTAATATTTTGAAACAAGCAACCAATTATGACGGCAAAGGCGAATACGTAAAATATTGGTTGCCAGAATTATCGGGAGTTCCTGCCGAAAAAATACATTTAGTTGGACTGTTGACAAATGAAGAACAAAAGAAATTTGGCGTGCGTTTGGGTGTAGATTATCCAAATCCGATTGTTGATATAAAAAAGTGGATTAAAGGTTAGATTTTACGAAAATGTGAACTTTGTCAATTTTTAAAACTTATTAAATACTGTGGTAAAGCTCATTTATTTTCCCTTCAAAATCTCTAATTCATACTCAAAAACAACCGTTACCCCCTAAAACTCAAATATTCAACATAGATTTTGTTTGGATGTAAAAAAAATATCTACATTTGGACAGAATTTGAAGAACCAATAAATAAAACAGATTAGAGAGTATCCAAATTGCTTTTTTATCGTTTCAAAATTGATTTTCAAATTCAAACAAATTCAAATTAAAAATTAATCAAAACTATGTCAAGAAACCTTCTTATCGGATTAGGAATTGCAGCTTTATTATTATTCTGGGGTATCGGTGTTAGAAACGGTATGGCTACCAGTAATCAAGATGTACAAGCATCATGGGCTAAAGTACAAACAGCTTATCAACGTCGTGCGGATTTAATTCCGAATTTGGTAAAAACGGTGCAAGGAGTTGCCAATTTTGAAAAAGGAACGCTTACCGATGTAATTTCTGCACGTGCGAGTGCAACACAAATTAAATTAGATGCCAATGACCTTTCTCCTGAAAATATCCAAAAATATCAGGCTGCTCAAAGTCAATTAAGTGGTTCATTATCACGTTTGATGGCAGTTGCAGAAAACTATCCTCAATTAAAAGCAACTGAAAATTTCTCGGAATTACAGTCGCAATTAGAAGGTACTGAAAACCGTATCAAAGAAGAAAGAGACCGTTTTAATGATACTGTAAAAGGATATAACAACAAAATTGTTACCTTCCCTAATAGCTTAATTGCAGGTTTCTCAGGCTTTGCTACAAAAGGATATTTTGAAGCAGATGCAGGTGCATCAAAAGCTCCAACGGTTGATTTTGGTGGTGCAAAATAATGTTTTTGAGTAAACGGTTCACGGTAAACGGTTCATGGTAAACAGTGAACCATTCACCGTGAACCGTTTACCTTTTCCCCTTTACTGTTTTCCTGAAAAATCATGCCTCAAAATTTTTTTACTGATTCCCAAAAAATAGAAATTACCAAAGCTATTCAAGCCGCAGAACTCAATAGTTCGGGTGAAATACGTATTCATATCGAAAAGGTTTGTGCCACCGAAAATGTTCTCGACCGTGCTGCCGAAGTTTTCGTGAATCTTGGCATGGCAAATACTGCTCAACAAAATGGTGTGTTGTTTTATCTGTCGATTGACGACCGCAAATTTGCTGTTTTAGGAGATAAAGGAATTGACAAAGTTGTTCCCGAAAATTTCTGGGAATCGACCAAAACTTTACTTAAAACTCATTTTGCCCAAGGACTTTATACAGAAGGTTTAGTCAAAGGAATTCATTCAGCAGGAGAGCAATTGAAACATTATTTCCCTTATCAATCCGACGATGTTAATGAACTTCCTGACGATATTTCGTTTGGGTAAATTGTAGCACGGGATTTTGTCCCGTGAATTGTACTCCGACACGGGACAAAATCCCGTGCTACATTACTAATCACCATAATTTCATGTTCAGAAAATTATTTCCATATATAATTACTGTTTTCTGCTTTCTGTTTTCTGCCATTTCGCAAGCACAGAATATTCCAGCAAAACCTAACCCACCCAGATTGGTCAATGATTTTGTAATGAAATTATCACCAACGGAATTACAATCTTTAGAACAAAAATTAAGAGGTTATGCCGATAGTACCTCCACACAAATTACCATCGTAATAGTGAAAACTACGGGCGATTCTGACCCTTATGATTATGCCATGAAAATTGCAAAAGATTGGGGCGTTGGACAAAAAGATAAAAACAACGGCTTGGTGCTTTTATGGGCTACGGAAACTCGTAAACTCAGAATTGTAACTGGGCGAGGCATGGAAGCCACCATTACTGATGCCATTTCTAAAAGAATTATTAATACCATTCTGAAACCCTATTTTCAAGCAGGGCAATTTTATCAAGGTTTAGATGAAGCGACTTCCGAAATCATGAAGCGTGCTTCGGGGGAATTTCAGGCAGAACCTGAATCGGATGGAGAAGGTGGTTTTTGGGTTATCTTAATTATCATCATCGTCGTTATTGTGATTTTGTACATCATTGGCTCTAAAAATGGCGGTGGCGGAGGCGGTGGCAGACGTAGTTATAGAGATTCAGGTTGGGGAGGTCCAATAATTTTCTCAACTGGTGGTTCATCAGGCTGGGGCGGAGGTTCAAACAGCGGCGGAGGCGGAGGTGGCTTCGACTTCGGTGGCTTTGGTGGTGGCGACTTCGGTGGCGGTGGTGCTGGGGGTGATTATTAGAAGTTAGTTTGTTGATTTGAAATTTTAATAGTCAGTTACTTGCCCAATGTTATTAAATACCTTAACTTAATGACATTGGCAGAGCGACTGCATGAAAAGTAGAATGAGACAACTTAAAGAAAAAGAATTAGCATTAATTGACGAATGTATCTTAGGATTAATTTCGGAAGAGGAATTTGAAAATAAATTCCCTTTTAGAGTTTCCATACAAGAAATAGAGTCTTATTTGGATAGCTTCATAACCAATAAAAAAAATCAACGTTTCGAAATTGTACTTTGGAGCATTCCCAAAGAATTTGCAAAGACCGAAGAAGGGAGTTTGTTTGGTCGTTATTTACTTGTTGATGGACATTTTGGTCATGATAATATAGCTTCTGCGTTTCAGACTTATTTTAACGATAATAAATCTTTTATAAATCCCTTGATTGAGGCAGTTAGTAATGTTCCAGAATACTTACAAAACGATGATGTAAAGTATCCTTATTTAAGAAAAATTATTTACGCAATTGGTGCACAACCTGAGCCATATAATATTAATGCATTGGAAGGTTTACTAACAAACGATGATTTAGCAATAGTTGATTTAGTAAAACATCAGATTGAAAAAAGAAAAAGCCGTGGAAGATGGGAACCTAAAAGTATTTAGAGCTCAATTCCCCGCAGTCGCTTGCCTAATGTCATTAAGTTAAGAGAATTTGTAAGGAGTTGTTTTATTTTTAAACTATTTACCTTCCCGAAACAATTCCTTTGTGGGTTAAACTTTCGGGAAGGTTGCACCAAATTGCACTTCTTATAATCCTTAACTTGATGACATTAGGCAATCGACTGAGTAATCCAAAACAACTCTAAAACCACTCCGCCTTCATTTCCACCGTCACATTATCTTCACTCAAAAGTCGTTTCATCAAAGCATCAATTTTTACTAATTCGTATTCATAAAAATATCGTAACGTAAAGATTTTACCTTGATAGAAATTCTCTTCATCGCCCGATGTGCCTGCTTGTAGAGCTTCTTCTGCCTTGATACTTTGCACTAACCATTGCCAAGCAATTGTCATAATTCCGAATAGTTCTAAATATAAAGTAGCGTCTGACAAAAAGATTTCTAAATCCTTACTTGCCAAGCCCAAAAGGTGTCGGGTTATGCTGTCCGTTTTACCTAAATAATGTTGTAATTTCTGAGCAAAAGGCTTTAATTTCTCAAATTGATTGGCTTTTTCAATCGTTTTCAATATTTCAGTTACCAATAATTGAAGTGACTTACCATTCTTAATAATGATTTTTCTGCCCAATAAATCTAAACCATGAATGGCTGTCGTGCCTTCGTGAATCGGGTGAATTCTTGCTTCACGGTAGAATTGTTCTACGGGAAAATCCGTTGTATAACCTGCCCCACCCAAAATCTGAACGGCGGCGGAAGTTGTCAAACAACACATTTCCGAAGGGTACGATTTAGCAATGGGCGTGAGTAAATCTAACAATAAATGATAGTTTTCACGTTCTTCTCCCTCAGTTACATGAGCTAAATCGGCATACATTGAACATTGTACCAAAAGCGACAAAGAGCCTTCCACAACTGCTTTTTGGAATAACAACATCCGTTTCACATCGGCATGACGAATGATTTGGACTTGTGGCTTAGTTACGTCTTTATCCGAAATAATTCTACCTTGCGGACGTTCCTTCGCATATTCCAATGACGCATAATACGCAGCCGTCCCGATAGCGGTGGCGTTCATACCCACACCAATCCGAGCCTCATTCATCATTTGGAACATATACGTAAGTCCTTTGTGTGGTTCGCCAACTAAATATCCCAAAGTATTATCATTCGAGCCAACCATTAAATGAGCAATTGGAGCTCCTTTATAACCCATTTTATGATAAACGCCTGCGGTAATTACGTCGTTGTTAATTAATTGTGACGTTTCCTCATTCCCCATTACACTTAACTCCTCAACTCTTTTCTGTGGGACGACAAACAACGATATTCCTTTTGCACCCGCTGGACCACCTTTTATTTTGGCGAGCATGAGGTGAATTACGTTTTCGCAACCATCGTGGTCGCCCGCAGAAATGTATATTTTTTGTCCTTTTATTTTGTAAACGCTTGGGCGGCACTCCGCTTCTTGGTCGGTTGGTTCTGCGGTGGTGGAAATATCCGAAAGCGAACTTCCTGCATCGGGTTCGGTCAATGCCATTGTACCTTGCCACACACCTGCATACATATTGGGCGTGTAGGTATTTTTTAATGCTTCCGAGCCAAAACTACGAATCAAATTTGCAGCTCCAGAAGTTAAAAATGGAAAAACTGAAGCCGAATAATTGGCAGCTTGAAAAATAAAAGCCGCAGAATTGAGTATTATAGCAGGAATTTGTTGTCCACCTTCATCGTAAGAAAAACCTGCATTTATCCAGCCATCTTCTCCAAATTTTTTCAAAATCGGAAACATTCCTTCGTGAATTCTGATTTTACCGTCCACCAATTGCGGTTCTTTTCTATCCATTTCCGTGAGGAGTGGTTTCAAAAGTTTTTCCGCAATCTGCTCCGCCGAATCCAACACCATGTCAAAGGTTTCACGAGCGTGGTCTTGGAAATATTCGTATTGTGTAAGTGATTCAGCATCAAATACTTCGTACAGAAGGAATTGTAAATTTCGTTTGGAGAAGAATTGAGTAGCCATGAAATGTATCACGATTCTCCTGAATCGTATTGGTTAATGATTTAAAATCGCTGTATGCTAATTTTGAATAATTATATTTTATAATCTATATCCTCTTAAAAATTCCTCAATTCCCATGCGTTTTTTACCTTCCAATTGTAAGTTTTCAATAGCTAAAATTCCGTCAACACATTGAAAATGGATATATTTCTTGCCATCGGTTGTGTATGAACCAGCCTCTGAAGCCCTCTCCATTGGGGAGGGTTGGGTGGGGTCTTCCGCTTCTAATATTTTCGCCTCATAAATCCGACAAGTTTTATCATTCAACATCGTCCAAGCCACAGGGTAAGGCGAAAGTCCACGAATGAAATCATAAATTTTCTTCACGGGCTGATTCCAGTCGATTTGACAAGTTTCCTTAAAAATCTTAGGAGCGTGATTCAGATGTACCGATTCATCTTGTGGTTCTTGCGGATAATTTCCTGCTTCGATAGCCTTAACCGTTTTCAAAACCAAATCCGCCCCTTTGTGCATGAGTCGCACATAAACATCACCAACATTATCAGTTAGAGCAATCGTTTCTTTTTCTTGAAAAATAATTGAACCAGTATCAATATCTTGTTTCAAAAAGAAAGTTGTTACGCCTGTTTCCGTTTCACCATTGATAATTGCCCAGTTAATCGGAGCAGCCCCACGATACTGCGGTAATAGCGAACCATGTAAATTAAAAGTCCCCAATGATGGCATTGCCCAAACGACTTCTGGTAACATTCTGAAAGCTACAACGATTTGTAAATCAGCTTGGTAGCTTTTTAGTTCGGCTAAAAAGTCTGGATTTTTCAATTTTTCGGGTTGTAAAATTGGGATGTGTGGAGCATTTGCTAAAACATACTCTTTTACCGCCGACATACCTAATTTTTGTCCTCGCCCGATGGGTTTATCAGGAGCCGTAATAACTGCTACGACGTTATAATTATTTTCTACTAAAATGCGTAAACTCTCAACGGCAAAGTCGGGAGTTCCCATAAAAATTATTTTCATCTGATTATAATGTTTAGTCATTTTCAAAGGTATCAGTTTGGAACGCATAGTTGGAACGCCTCATCGTCTATTGGGGTATCAAAATCTTGATATGGGCGTTTCATTTAGATGCTCTTTAAATATGGTTTTACTTTCTTGAAGAGTCTGAATTAGCTTATTGATATTCAACAATCAAATTAAATAAGCTGTGTGAAAAAAAACCTTTGAAATCGTTAATCGTTTTTGTAATTTTGTTGTTCAAAATTTTACAACAAATGCAACGAAAAGAGAAACAGGTAATTTTATATACTAATTGATGCTTCTGCAAAGGTCATAAAAAATCTTGTAGAACGGTCAAAAGCCGTTCTTTTTGTTTGTAAATAATAACGTTTTTTGCTGGGCAATTTCCAGTATTTTTTATTTAATCATCATTTAGAATTTCAGAAATTAATACCCAATTATGGCGAAGTTTCAATACTATACACAAGAGAAATTAGACGAATTAAGAGCTGAATTACAGTTCCTTAAAAGTCAAGGGCGTGCAGATATGGCAAAACAAATTGCGGAGGCTCGTGACAAAGGCGACCTTAGTGAAAATGCCGAATATGATGCCGCTAAAGATGCTCAAGGTTTATTGGAATTGAAGATTTCTAAAATGAACGAAATCGTTGCAAACGCCCGAGTGATGGATGAGACGAAT
The DNA here is from genome assembly GCF_034931005.1 of Arcicella sp. LKC2W. Taxonomy (NCBI): domain Bacteria; kingdom Pseudomonadati; phylum Bacteroidota; class Cytophagia; order Cytophagales; family Flectobacillaceae; genus Arcicella; species Arcicella sp. LKC2W. The sequence continues at coordinate 109,150 of NZ_JAYGIN010000010.1, read as the reverse complement.
ATTGATACTTCTAAAGTTTCAATTTTATCAAAAGTGAAAATCCGTAACAAAAAAAGCGGTATGGAAGTGGTTTATACGATTGTTTCGGAAGAAGAAGCGGACTTGAAAGCAGGTAAAATTTCTAATTCATCACCTTTCGGAAAAGGTCTTTTCGGAAAATCAGTGGGTGATACAGCTCAAATTCAAGCTCCTGCGGGCTTAGTTGAGTTTGAAATTTTAGAAATTACTCGATAATATTTCTTTAGATTTATAGATAGAAAAAGGCTCTTGATATTAAAATTCAAGAGCCTTTTTGTGTAAATTCGAGCATTAGTAATTTCTTAAATGAATTAAATCGTCAATACAATGTCTGCATTACCTAAAATATCTCATTACTCTCCCGAAGAATATTTGCATTTGGAAAGAGAGGCAAATTATAAAAGCGAATATTTTCAAGGAGAAATATTTGCGATGGCTGGGGCTTCTGAAAATCATAATATGATTTCAAGAGGAATTTCTGGAGCATTATTTAATCATCTCAGAGGAAAAAAATGTACTCATTATTCCTCTGATATGAAACTCCATATTCCTGCAAATACGCTTTATACCTACCCAGATTTAATGGTGGTTTGTGGTGATAAAAAGTTTTTGGATGACGGCAAAGATGTTATTCTTAATCCCGTTATCATCATTGAAATTCTCTCAAAAAGTACGGAGGCTTACGATAGAGGCGAAAAATTTGCTTTGTATCGCAGTATTCCGAGTTTGAGAGAGTATGTTTTAATCAGTTCTACAAGTATCCGTGCGGAAGTTATGCGAAAGGAGAATGATTTAGGGCTTTGGTTTTTGGCTTCCGAAGCAGACACTTTAGAAGGCTCAATTGAAATTAAAAATATTGATTTAACTCTTTCTTTATCAGGTATTTATGAAGAGACGGAAGGTGTTTTCTAAACCGTCTTTTTCAACTGATTTTCAACCATTTGAAATAAATAACCGAACACAATCACCAAAACACAGCCAATGAGATTTAACCATAAAAATGCCGTTAAATCTATCCACCAAGTATAAATAACTACGATTTCAGCCAAAATAGTTGCCCAAAATACTGCCGTACTTCCGATAGATTTGAAGTAAAAAGCTACTAAAAATACCCCCAAAATTGTTCCGTAAAACCATGAACCTAAAATGTTTACGGCTTCGATTAAACTCCCAATGTTTGCCGTAAATTGAGCCACAATAATGCAGAAAATCCCCCAAAATAAGGTAGAGATTTTAGACGCATTCAGATAATGTCTTTCCGAATCTTTTGGGTGAATCATGCGTTGGTAAATATCCACAATGGTACACGAAGTAAGCGAACTGAACGCTGATGCCATTGACCCCATCGAGGCTAATAAAATGACGGCTATCAGTAATCCAACCATTCCTTGTGGTAAATATTTGGTTACGAAAGACAGAAAAATGTAATTGGTATCGTTGGTGTCTGCCGTTCCATCGGTTTTTTTGATTAAGGTTTTTACCTCTTCTCGCAATCCGTTGGCTTGTTTATCAGCGGCTAAAACTGCCGTTCTTCCTGAATTGATACCTGCTTCGTCGTTGGTCTGAATGGCAGTGAATAAGGTATTTACAGCCGACTGTTTTTGCTCAAAAACTTCTTTATTTTTCTTAGTAATTTCTTGATATTCAGTAGTTTGTTCTACTTTTTGTAAAACCGTTTTGTTGAAAAATAGAGGTGCTTCGTGAAATTGATAGAAAACAAAAACCAAAACGCCTACTAATAAAATCAAGAATTGCATCGGGATTTTGAAAATACCATTCATCAATAAACCCAAGCGACTTTCACCAACGGATTCTCCCGAAAGATAACGTCCAACTTGCGATTGGTCGGTTCCGAAATAGGATAATTGCAAAAAGAACCCACCAATCAATCCCGACCAAACATTGTAACGATTACTCAAATCAAATTTCCAGTCAATTACATTTAATTTACCCATTTTCCCTGCCACTTTCAGCGTATCTACGAAACCCATTTCGGCGGGTAATAAATGTACAACCATGTAACCCGCCAAAAACATACCGCCCAAAACCACGAACATTTGTTGCAATTGGGTGTAAGAAATGGTTTTTGAACCGCCAAATAAACAGTAAACCGTTACGACAGAACCCGTTAGGATATTCGTCCAATATAAATTCCAACCTAAAATAGTTGATAAAATAATGGAAGGTGCGGCAATGGTTACACCCGTTGATAAAGCCCTTGGAAGAAGAAATAAAAATGAAGTTAAGGTTCTGGTTTTGAGGTCGAAACGTCCTTCCAGAAATTCATAAGCCGTGAAGACTTTCATCTTTTTGAACATCGGAATGAACGTAATCGACAGTACAATCATCGCCAAAGGAAGTCCGAAGTAAAACTGAACAAATCGCATTCCGTCGATGTAGGCTTGCCCTGGAGCAGACAAAAACGTGATTGCACTCGCCTGTGTAGCCATTACTGAAAGCGTAACATGATACCAAGGCATTTGACGGTCAGCTAATAAATATCCTTCAATATTTTGTTTGGACATTCGCCCTTTCCAAAATCCGAATCCTACAATTCCTCCTAACGTAAGCAATAAAACTAACCAGTCAATATTTGTCATTTTCTAAAAGAGTTGATGGGTTATGAGTTTATAAGTTTATAAGTAACGATTTCACCCATAGCAACATAAACTTTAGCACTCCTTATCAAAGCTATTCACGATAATATTAATCTGCAAATTGTTGGCTAAAAAATGTTGAACGTTTACATTTGTTATGGCTACTGTGGCTGTCGGCTTTCGGCAATCAGCAACCAACAAACATTGTCGACAGCCGATTGCTGAAAGCCTAAAACCTATCAATATGTCCCAACTCAAAAAAGTAATCAATACAACACAACTTTGGTCAATTGCGGTAGGCTTGGTAATATCAGGCGAGTATTTTGGTTGGAATTATGGTTGGGCAACTTCTGGAACAATCGGTTTTTTGATTTCTACACTGATTGTAACCGTTATGTACGTCACTTTTATATTCTCTTATACCGAATTAACGGCGGCAATTCCAGACGCAGGAGGTACTTTTGAATACGCCAGTCGAGCTTTTGGAACATTGGGCGGTTTTATTGCTGCTTTTGCTACTTTAGTTGATTTTTTGCTTGCTCCGCCCGCAATTGCTTATGCTTTAGGGAGTTACACGCATTTTTTGAATCCCAATATTCCCGTAATTCCTGTAGCCATCGGGACATATTTTGTTTTTATCGCCATCAATGTTTTAGGAATAAAAGAATCCGCTCGTTTTTCGTTGATTGTCACCATTCTTTCTGTGGTAGAATTGGTAATTTTCATGGCTATCATTTTTCCATTTTTCAAAACAGATAACTTTTTAGCTCATAATCCACCAACTTTAACTACTGATAATATTTTTGCAGGAATCCCATTTGCCATTTGGTTTTTTGTAGCAATTGAAGGTGTAGCCATGGTTGCTGAAGAAGTAAAAGACCCCAATACTACCATTCCCAAAGCCTATATTTCGGGTATTTTGACTTTGGTTTTATTGGCTTTGGGCGTGATGATTTTGAGTGCTGGCGTAGGCGATTGGCGACTTTTAAGCAACATTGATTATCCCTTGCCCGAAACCCTCGCCATGACTTTAGGACGTAATAATTATTGGGCAAAAGCCTTCGCCAGCCTTGGGCTTTTTGGTCTGATAGCCTCATTTCATTGTAATACCATCAGTTATTCTCGACAAATTTATGCTTTGGCTCGTGCGGGATATTTACCCAAATTTTTATCAGCAGTCAATCAGCGATTTCAAACACCACATTGGGCATTAATTGGCGGTGGATTGGTCGGTTTTGTTGCTATCTTTACAGGAACAATCAGTCAAATCATCATTTTATCGGTATTAGGAGCAGTTATTATGTACGGAATTAGTATGTTGAGTTTGATAGTTTTGAGACGAAAAGAACCCCATTTGGTGCGTCCTTTCAAAGCTCCCTTTTATCCAATTTTCCCAATAGTCGCTTTCGTTTTATCTTTGATTTGTATGATAGCGATTATTTATTACAACCAATTTTTAGGAATGATTTTCTTTGTGGGAATGTTAGTTTCATTAGGAGGTTTTTATTTGATAAGAAATAAGAAAAATGCAAGATATTAGTAACAGAACGGACGTTGAAAATTTAGTAAAAACATTTTACGAAAATGTCCATCAAGACCCATTGCTGGCATCAATTTTTGAAATGCCTGCTGAAGAATGGAAACGCCATTTAACTCGTGCGGTGAACTTTTGGGAAAATTGGCTTTTTGATACAGGTAGTTACACGGGCGGAATGATGTGGGCTCATGCCCAAGCAAATATGGCTCATGGACTCACTACGGAGCGTTTTGAACATTGGTTATCACATTGGTTTTCAACGGTAGATAGCCTTTTTGTGGGTGAAAATGCTACCTTTGTTAAAAATAAAGCCTTAGAAATTGGACAAATTATGAATTCAAAATTCAATAATAAGCCCTCAACATTATGAAAAAAGCAGTTGTTTTACTACACGGTTTTGGCGAAGACTCTACCATTTGGGCAGGGTTTGTTCCATTTTTGCAAAAGGATTATTTCTTGATTTTGCCAGATTATGCTCGTTTAAGTCATTTGAAAAGTATGGATGATTATGCAGATTTTGTGCATGAAAAAATACAAGAAAAAGGCTTTGAAAATTGCGTAATAATTGGACACTCAATGGGTGGTTATGTAGCTTTGGCTTTTGCTGAAAAATATCCAACAATGGTGGCAGGACTTGGACTTTTTCACTCAACTGCCTATGCAGATTCTGATGAAAAGAAGGCAGCGAGAGCTAAAAATGCGGAGTTTATCTTGAAAAACGGAACGGAGTTATTTATCAAAACTTCTACGCCCAATTTATATGCTGACGGATTTGTAAAACACAACCCAGAGGTGATAGAAAGACACATAGAATACGCCTCACAATTTCCTGCTGAGGCGTTGGCGGCTGGAATGTTAGCCATGCGTGACCGCCCAGACCGCCGTCAGGTTTTGAAGTCTTTGCGTTGCAATGTCATGTTTATTATTGGTGAAAAAGATAAAAGTGTATCACCCGAAGATGCCAAATCTCAAATTATGATACCTAAATTTTTCTCATCATCAATTTTAGATAATGTCGGACACATGGGAATGATTGAAGAACCCGAAGATTGTTTGAAATTTGTTGGTAAATTTTTATTAAAATGTTAGAAATCAATACAATAGCTCTGAAACAACTTTTTGCAGAAGAAGACCTTTATTTATTGGAGAATGAATTTTCTAAGCCTGAAAAACCTTCTGAAAACGTAGTGGAAGTTGTGGAAGAGAAACCCAAAATAGAGGAAGTGAAACCCAATTATTATCAGCCTAAAAGTAAGGTAATTATTTTATTGAAATCATTGAATCCTGCTGATAGTGAATTGCTTGGGAAAATTTTGGTAGCGATAAAATTAGATTTTCATTCGATAGATTTGATTGAATTGGATAAAATTGGAGAGATAGATTTGAGCCAAATCATTGCACAAAAATCGGTAAATCAATTAATTACCTTCGGAATAGCTTTGCCGACTGTTAAATTACCGATTTCTCTAAATCCATATCAGTTTACTGAACAGCAAGGCATTAAATTAATTTATTCCGATTCCCTCTCGAATTTACAAAATGATATTCCAAAGAAAAAAGCACTTTGGGGAGCTTTGAAAGGCTTTTTGTAGGTAGAAATTAGTATGTGAGATAAATTAGACCACGGATGGCACGGATGGCACGGATTTAATAGATTTACACTGATTATTTATCATTTTATCTGTGAAAATCTGTATAATCCGTATCATCTGTGGTCTAATTTTGGGTAGTCCATATTTTATTGTAGGAACAATCTATTCAACCTCATTGCTCAAAGTTCCGATGCCTTCAATGGTAATATTAACAACATCACCACTCAAAAGCGTAAAGTCATTATCAGGAACAATGCCCGTACCTGTCATCAAATACGCCCCGCTTGGGAAAGACATTTCTCGGAACAAATAACCCACCAGTTCGTCCAATCCACGTTTGATTCTATTGATAGAAATGTCACCTGCAAAAACACCATTTCCTCCACGTACAATTTCGATTGAAATTTGGGTATCAGGATTGATTACACCATTCGGAACGTACAAACAAGGTCCAATAGCGGCAGCTTTATCATAACTTTTAGCTTGGGGTAAATACAAAGGGTTTTCGCCTTCAATATCTCTTGAACTCATATCGTTACCAACGGTATAACCTACAATTTTACCATTTGAGGTAGCAAAAACCGTCAATTCTGGCTCTGGCACATTCCATTTTGAATCTTTACGGATACGTACTTTTTCACCAGTACCTACGCAACGAGCCGCTGAAGATTTAAAGAATAATTCTGGACGTTCAGCTTCGTAAACTTTGGCATAAAAATCTGCTCCGCCCGAATCTTTTGATTCGTCCATTCTTGCCTCACGACTACGCATATAAGTTACGCCAGAAGCCCAAATTTCTTGTTGTACAATAGGAGCAAGAATACCAGAACCGTCCCAAGAAAATTCGTTAAGTTCTTGAATTTCAGCATTTAATTCGTCAAAAAGATTATCACGATTTACGTAAGTGTCCCAATTTTGGGCATTAGAAAGATAAAATTTTTCGTTTGCTTCAATAATAATTCCTTGTGTTGTTCTATAAATTTTCATAGAGATTTTGATTGTTTTGAAATGATAAACTAAAATTAGTTTAAATTTAATGTTTATGTGTGCTTAATTATATTTTCTATGGTTAAATGTCAGACGATAGTCGGACTACCTTTGCGAGTTCGTTCTGACTATCGTCTGACCGAAAATTACTAAATTCTTTAAAAATCTATAAAATCTGCGTTGCAAAGCATCTGCGTAATCTGCGTACCATGACCCAAAACCTGTTGTACTGAAATGCAAAAAAATCTTTTCATACTCCTTTTTTCTCTTATTTTTCAAAAGTCACAAGCCACAGATTTTGAGTTTAATCCGACGATGCAAAAAGCGTATTCGGAAATTATAAAAACAAAATTAAGTCTTGGAAGAACCATTCTCGACAATGATAAAAGTAATAATGGCGTAAAAATTTACTTGAAAAGTTATGCCGATTTAGTTCAATTATTAATCACAGAAGATAAAGTTTTTTATGGACAATTTGTTGATAATCAGGAGAGTAGGTTGGATTTTGTGAAAAAATTAGATAAGAAATTACCTTATAATCGTTTTATTCAAGCTGAAATACATTTACATTCGGCTTTTGTAAAATTAAAATTTGGGCATGAGGTAAAAGGCTCGTGGGAGATTATCAAAGCGTATAAATTATTAGAAGCCAATGCAAAAGAATTCCCAGATTTTCTTCCGAATCAAAAATCACTCGGTTTACTGCATATTCTTATTGGTTCAACACCCGAAAATTATCAATGGGTTGCCAACGTTTTGGGACTGAAAGGTAATATCAAGCAAGGGCTTGCGGAGATACAAAATGTTATTTCGAAAGACACAATTTTTGGAGATGAAGCCCAATTAATCAATTATTTGATTTACGCTTATATTTTGAAATTTACGCCAAAAAAACTCACAGAATTTCAAGACTTCATAAGTCAAAGTCATGATAATCAGTTATTTATATTTTTTGGAATAACTACATTGATGAAAGAGGGTAGGAGCGAGGTCGCATTGTCGCTTTTGGAGAATCATAAAACCGATAAAAATTATTTGCCTTTCCCGTTTTTAGAATACCTTAAAGCAGAGATTTTTTTGCAGAAAGGACAATACCAAATAGCTATAAAATGGTACCAAAATTTTCTTGCTAAATATAAAGGGTTCAATTTTCTGAAGGATACTTATTATAAATTGTTTCTTTGTTATTGGCTTAGTAATGAAGAAGTTAAGGGTGTGTTTTTCTTAGGGAAAATCAAAACAGTTGGTGAAAATATTGTAGAATCAGATAAATCTGCCACTAAGTTTGCTGAGAATTTTCTTACTAAAAAATCACAAAAGCCAATCGCTCAAAAAGTATTAATGAAAGCACGTTTAGCTTTTGATGGTGGTTATTACGATAAGGCTTTGGAGTTTTTAGAGCTTTATTCCGAAAACAGTTTTGACCAAATATCTGACCGTGCCGAGTTCAATTATCGTAAGGGAAGAATCTTTCAAAAACTCAATAATTTGGCTCAAACTATTCCGTTATTTGAACGTGCCATTGTGCTTTCGGAGAATCAAAGCTGGTCGTTTGGAGCGAGTTCAGCTTTGCAATTAGGCTATATTTTTCAGCGTAAAAATGAGAAATCGAAAGCCAAAATGTATTTTGAAAAGGCAATTTCTTACAAAAAACATGAATATAAAAATTCGGTAGATAATAAAGCCAAAGCCGCCTTGAATGAGATGGGTTTTTAGCGAATTCCATTATTATTTTCTACTTTCGTTATTATTTCATTTTTCTAATACTCACAAATCCCAATGAAAATTTTACACAGAATTTATATCGTTATCTTGCTTTTTTTTGTTTCACAAAGTGTTTATTGTCAAGCAATTAGCTATTATCCATTTGGAAATGCCCAACAATTGTCAATTGCTACCAATCCTACTAAGGTAGTTTGGTTAGATGTCCGCTTTCAGATGAATTCGTTTATTTCTTCTCTCAATACAGAACCTGCTTTGATGTTTAATTTGGCGTATTCACGCAATGCGAATTTCTACGCAGGCGGTGGCGCAAATTTAGGAATTATTGGTGCTGCAGTTGACAATAGAAGGTTAGTAAATGGTTATTTTGGTAGTTTCGGCGTGCGTGCTTATCCGTTTAAAGAAGCACCAAAAGTAAGTATCAATTTTGAATTTGGACCTTATGTACAATACGATGGAGCTGCGGGACAATTTAGGGCTTGGTTGGGTGTAGGGTATCATTTTGGAGGAAAGTAATAAAAAAGGTTTCGATACTTTTAAATATCGAAACCTAAATATTTTAACGGAACTATCTACAATTTGTCGCAGAATAAAATTAGACCACAGATTGTACTGATTCAACGGATTTACACGGATAAATTTAAAGAAAAATCAGTGTAAATCTGTTTTATCTGTTCTATCCGTGGTCTAATTTTGTCTTCCGACAAATAGTAGATAATTCCGTATTTTAAAACTATCCTACCAAGTTTCTGTAATCTTCTCTTGATTTCAAGATAACTTCGTGAGCCATTGCTGCACCATAAACTTCGTCAATATCAACGGCAACTTTTTCTTCTCCAGGGATATTTTTGTAAGTCAAAAAGTAGTGAACCAAACGGTCGATAATTGGTTTTGGACATTCAGTAATATCAGTCCATTTGCCATAAAGAGAATCGCCTTTCAAAACGGCAATAATTTTATCATCAGCTTCACCTTTATCAATCATTCTGATACCACCGATTGGAATAGCCTGACAAAGAATATCTCCGTGAGTGATTGTTCTTTCTGTCAAAACCAAAATATCTAATGGGTCGCCATCACCTTTTTCAATTTCTTTACCAGATTTTTCACGAGCCAAAACCGCCGTACCTTCTCCGCAATATGTTTGTGGCACAAAACCGTAAAGGGCAGGAACGATGTTAGAGAATTTCTGCGGACGGTCAATTTTCAAATAACCAGTTTCTTTATCGATTTCGTATTTAACGGTATCAGTTGGTACAATTTCAATAAATGCGGTAACAACTTTAGGCATATCTTCTCCGATTTGGATGCCGTGCCAAGGGTGCGATTTGTAAAAATTTCTTTGCATACTTATTGGTGGATAAACAGTCGGGGAAGTAGAAACTTTGGCAGGTACTATTTCTGGTTTTTGTTTTCTAACTCTCTTTCTCATGTTTCAAGGTTTTGATTACTGAATATCCGATTAAAATTATTTATTATTATTTCTTGTAATATTTCAATTGGTACATTGCTATATGCAGATGCAAGTGCAAATATACTTGATATTGTGCAATTTTTATCGTCTGTTTCCAAAAACAGTTTTTCTTTTGGAATCATCTTAATTACTTTGCTTGCATTAGAATTTGGATTGATTAAAGCTGCCCCCAAAGAGATATAAAATTGATGTTCAATGAGTTGTTCACAAATTTGAGAATTGTTATTAAAGCCATGAATAATCATCGGAATGGAAGGTTGTAATTTCTTTTTAATCGCAATTATTTCGGGGAAAGCTCGTACACAGTGAATAACTACGGGTTTTTGTAAACGTTCGGCTAATTGAATTTGTCGAATGAAAATATCTGTTTGAAAAGCTAAATCTATATCAATATTTCTGTCCAAACCACATTCACCAATCATAACAACTTGTTGATTTTTAGCACTTTGTTCTAATTTTTCAAAGTCATTTTCAATGGTGTTTTTATCTAAATACCAAGGATGAAGCCCAAGTGAAAATAGGTTTGGCGTTTGCACCGAAAAGGAATGAGATTGTGGTGCATTAACGATTTTTAAAGTATTTTCTTCTGTTGTTTGGTTATGTGTGTGAATGTCTATGAATTTGGGCATAGTTTCTGAAATATTAAGCCAATGCTTCCAAAAGCGATTTTTTCCGTTGTTGAGATAATTGTAGTTTCTCTAATAATTTCTGATTCCGTTGATAAGTAGTTACATAATCGTAACGTTTTTGAAGATTAAGCCATGTTTCTGCTGGAGTTTCTAAAGCACTTTCTAATTTCAACGCCATTTCAATTGAAATACGTCTTTTTTGATTAATAATTTCACTCAAAAGGGGCTGGCTAACTCCTAATAAATCAGAAAGTTGCTTTTGTGTAAGTTGCCTTTCTTTCATTTCGTCTTGCAAAATAATTCCAGGGTGAGTTGGATTTGCAGGAAGAATATTTGCTGTTATTTTGAATGTTTTTCCCATTTTTAATGATAATCTGTTAAGTCTTCAACTAAAACACCTTCAATTTGAATTTCATCCTCTATCAAAGAAAATACAATTCTATATTTCATATTAACTCGTACTGCAAATTTTCCAACTAAATCTCGTTCAAGTGTATGAAGGTTAAGAGACTTAAATTGTCGCAAATCTGTTATACTTTCAACTGAAAGCATTAAATCAATTACTTTTCGATATTGTCGTAAAACACTTTCTTGAAATTTAGGCTTTCCTTTTTGATTGCCAATATATAGACTCAGTAGTTCTTCTGATATAAATTCAACTGTCATAGTGTATGTGTATAACAAGTTATGTTATATTTTTGAAAATTAAAAATGTAAACGAATCTGCATTTTCACTTCCGACCGATGTGATAAAGGAATTTCCTCCAAACCAGAACTGAAAATACCTCCGTTAAATAAATCCGTTCTTGCCCAACGTACCCACGCATCTACATTTCGAGAAATTTTGTACTGAGCTATTAAATAGTGCCTAATTCCGTGCTGATAATAGGCTGGAAATGCAAAGGCATACAAAACATCTTGCTCATAAAAATATTGCCGATTATCGTAATCATCGGTTTTGAAAAATGCTAAACGTCCTGATAATGAGAGTTTTCCAAAGTCTGCATTAACATCTTGGGCAATGGCAAAACCTTGTGTAAATTCTTGCCCATCAAACTGATAAGTGCTATAAGAAGCTCTGGTTTGGAGATTCAACGTTTTAGAAATTTTATAGTCTAAATTGGCAATAAAAACGTTCCGAATTCTGTCTCGAACCACGGTAATTTCACGAGTTTTCTCCTTGCCTTTGTCGAGGTACGTTTCAGTGATTTTAGTATTTTCTTCTTTATTTTCTTGTCTGAATTGGAAGAAAATTTGAAGATTTTTCTGTGGTTGGTAGCTGATTCTTCCCAAATAATCAAAGCCAGTTGTCGGCATTTTATCCACCAAATAGCGATACCAAGGAAACTGAAAATAATCAAAATAAGCTGAAACCGACCACTTTTTATTCAAGGCGTGTTTTATGCCAACATACAAACCTGTTTCATTGATATTTCTGGAGTTTTCTGAAAACCCATTAGCATAAAAACTGTGAAAATCACGGTCATATTTTCGGAATAAAATGGAAAAATCCGTTCGTTTCCCCAAACTCGCCAATACGCCCGAAACTGTCCCGATACTGCCGCTGCTTGACCGTGCTACTTCCCCGAAAAGATTGAAATTCTGATAGTTATAACTGTAATGAAAACCCGTCAAAATATTTTCATTTCCCGAAAATTCATACAAATTATAATCTTTTTCCGCTTTTTGGAGCGTTTTGTCGAAGTTGGTTTTCAGAGCCGTAAAGCCAATTTGAAACGTATTGTCTTTATTTTTAAAAGTAATATCAGTTCCGATATTTTCTTCAAAAATGCTGCCTTTATCAGCAATTTCTGAGGGAGTTCGATGTAAACCAGACGTTTGTAAGGAAGAGGCATATTCCAAATTGGTGGTTTTGTCTTGAATAATATTTCCATCCCGATTTAACCTTGAGTAAAATCCTGTTACTTCAAATTTCCCTAACTGATAAGTAGCGGCTGCACCTCTAAAAAAGTTGTTTTCCAAAGCGGAAGTATAAGGTCTTACGCCTAAATGATTTCTACGAATGGTCAAAACTGTTTCAGAACCTTTGCCAATATAAAAACCTGCGGACGAAATTAATCCTTGTCCTAATTGTAATTGATAGTCACCTAAAGTGATATTTTTCCAATGTCCTTTGTTTTGAAATTGTAAGTGAAATGACTTAAAATCAGTCAATTGGCTTTCTCCTTCGTCTTTTTCGACAGTAAAGCCCAAACTAAAGTCTTTGGACGAATACATTTTATAACGGGCGTATAGCTTCATTGGAGAACCTTCATACCGTACTTTACTCCGAGAGTCAGGTTCGGTAAAACCTTTTTTAGTTTCCAATATTTGGGCATATCGCAACAGTAAATACTGGTTTGAACCCGAAAAGCCATCAGTTAATGTACCAAAAGAAAGTCCATCGGATTTTACCGCTACGAAAGGAATTAGTTTGTAAATCGTTGATAAATCGAAATCAGGAATGGCTTGTAACTCATAGATTGACAATAAGTTACCTGCTTTTTGGCGATAAGAAAAGAATGAATTAAGTTGTTTTTCGGAGAGGACATAAACCGACGCTAATTGTTGACGATTGACCTTATTCAAATCAATAGGATTCAAATAATTTTGGTAGAGCGATTCAAATAAATCTTCATTGATACCACCGTCTGGATTGCCCACAATATCTTGAATGAAGTTTCTGATATTGATTTCTTTGCGGGGATATTCTTGGGCAAAAGGTTTGAAAAAGCACAACAATAGTGCTAAAAATGTAATTTGTTTCATTGAGAACTAAATTTATAAATGTGATAACGTAGAAAAGCCCATTCTTTCAAATGGGCTTTATGATATTTCTAAATTAAAAAATGTTATTAATATTTACAAACGATTGCTTAGCTCTGAAACTTACGACTAACCACTTCCAAGAAATCATTAGCTTCTTCGGCTGCCATAATCCAGTTGTATTTTGGAGCTAAAGACTTGTTCATCAGGTTTTTAGCATCGCCAAAGTTTAAGCAATTATCTAAATCTTCAATGGCTTTATTGTAAGAATTAATATCGCCATCAAATAATTTTCCTATGAAAACAAATTTTTGGTTGATACTTACACCATCAACAATACTTTTGATAGGACGTTTAAATGCTAATTCTGATAATGGAGTCCCATTGCCGATTACTTCTTTTTTCAACAAATCATTAACCGTTGGCAAGTCATCGGTAAAAGTATCATTTAGTCGGTCTAAACCTGGTAGTTTAATGTCTGCAACTGGACTATCTTGTTCAAATTTTGCTTGCACTTGTGCCACCGTTGGAAGTGGAGCGTCTTCATCATCTAATTCTTCTTCGCTATCAAGGTCGAAGAAAGATTGCGACATTTTCATGGCTGAGGAGTCTTCCGCAACTATTTTAGGTGTCGATTTGATGAAATCCTCTTTTTTCAAAGCTACCGTTGCGGAAAGCATATCCAAATATTTATCTGGATTTTCAAATTCGCCTTTTTCCCCAATTTCATTCAACCAACCTAAAGCCGTTGTCACGTAAACTTTCTCTTCATCACCCAATTTTTCGGTTAATGCTTTCGAAACCTGTCCGTTAATTTTAGTATATTTTGTTAATTGAGCCAAACGGTCTTTCGTCAACGTGAAGTCGGGAGAGTCACGAACAAACTCATCAAAATGCTTGCTTGGGTCTAATAGCAGGACAATTGTTCTGTTTACAGCACTGGAAAGCATTGGCTCAAAGTCTTCTCGTTTCACCATAATGTGTTGAGAAGCCGTATTCATGAAAGTTTTTAGAGCCGCTTTTACATCTTCATGTTCAAAATTAAAATATGGACTTTTGAAGGCTTCTGTATCGGCTTTCCAACGCTCAAATAGGTCACTAACCACAAACATATTGACTTGAGCAACATTACTCAACTTCAATATTTGCTGACCATTGATGGTGGCAGTTCTATTAAAAAAATCATCACATACTTTAGCGGCGTACTGCCGCCCGTAGCTTTCTATTGCCGACAAATCTAACTTCATGCTTTCTTATAAAGTTTTAATTTTATTGAAATGGGGTGGGGTGGATTTTAATTATTGGACTTTTCGTATTTTCAATCTTCTTTTCTCTTAGCTTTTCAATACTTTTGAGTGCCATATCCAATACTTTTTCAAAATTACATTAATCCTTTCAGTAGAACGCAAAAACTAAACCAAAGATTTTGAAAGAGAGAAAAGAAATATAATTTAGGGATTAAATCAGTAAGAGAAAGTTTGAAAAGAACAATGAACATATAGCAATCACAATAAAAAATCCCGAAGAGATTTTCGTCTTCGGGATTTTTTATTGTGATTATAGCCTGTTTTAACTAATCTCCAATTTTTCACAAGCTTTCATGGCTGCGGTTTGTTCGGCTTTTTTCTTAGAATAACCTTGCCCAACCGAGAATGCTTCCTCTGCTACAAAAATGGTAGCGGTAAATTCTTTGTTGTGTTTTGAGCCTTCTTCCACAATATCAAAACGAATTGGCTTCCCTTCTCGTTGAGCCCATTCAATAATAAGTGATTTGAAGTTGGGATTATTTGATACAACTGTCTCAATATCAAAATGTTGTGTTAGTATTTTTTTGATAATGAATGAACGTGTAAATCTAAAACCTTTGTCTAAATAAATTGCTCCGATGAGAGCCTCAAAAGCATCCCCATACATAGATGTACGTGTGAGAACAGTTTTGCGGTTTCCATCATATTCTACCAATTTATCAATGCCCATTTTACGAGCTACGACATTTAATGATTCTCGACTTACCATTCTCGAACGAATTTCAGTTAAAAAACCTTCGTCTTTAAACGGGAATTTTTTAAATAAATATTCGGCAGTAATCATCCCCAAAACTGAATCTCCTAAAAATTCAAGTCTTTCGTTAGACTCTCTATAACTTTTAGAAACTGTTTCTTTTGAAACCGAGGCGTGCATAAAAGCCAAACGATACAATGTCAAATTAGACGGATTTTCGCCTATGATATGTTCGATAGCATTTTTCAGCTTTTTATCCTTGGGGTCGCTGGAAAAAAAATCAAGAATGGGTGAAAGCATTGTGTTCAGTTATCAGTTATCAGTAAACAGTTATCAGTAATTATCGTCCGTTATAAGCCTTAATAACTTATTTAATTGTTTACTGATAACTGTTTACTGTTCTCTGTTTTTATATTTTCTTAAAAATTACGGTTGCGTTGTGACCTCCAAAACCAAATCCATTACTTAAAGCAACGTTGATTTCACGTTCTTGGGCAGTATTGAGCGTTAAATTCAATTTATTATCTACCTCAGGGTCTTCTGTGAAATGGTTAATTGTTGGAGGAACTAAATTGTGTTGCATTGCCAAAATACAAGCCACTGCCTCTACCGCACCAGCACCACCTAAAAGGTGACCAGTCATAGATTTTGTTGAGCTGATATTCATTTTATAAGCGTGGTCGCCAAAACAATCAACAATTGCTTTTAATTCTTGTGGGTCACCTAATGGAGTTGAAGTACCATGTGTATTGATATAATCTACTTCCTCAGGTTTAATTCCTGCATCATCTAAAGCATCTTGCATCGACAATAACGCTCCGTAGCCATCTGGATGTGGAGCCGTGATATGATACGCATCAGAAGAGAATCCACCACCGATTAACTCAGCATATATTTTTGCTCCACGTGCAATTGCATGGTCATAATCTTCCAAAATCAATGCACCTGCACCCTCACCAACCACAAAACCATCACGGTCTTTGTCGTAAGGACGAGAAGCCGTTTTAGGGTCATCGTTGCGTTCAGACATCGCACGCATGGCAGTAAATCCACCAACGCTGGCAATGGTAACAGCAGCTTCAGAACCACCCGTTACGCAGATATTAATTCTACCCAAACGGATATAATTAAATGCGTCGATGATGGCATTGTTTGCGGATGAACACGCTGAAACGGTTACGTAGTTTGGACCACGGAATCCATGACGAATCGAGATATTTCCCGAAGCCGAATCCGCAATCATTTTTGGAATGAAGAAAGGATTGATTTTGGGAGTTCCATCACCTTTTCCGAAATAAATCATTTCGTCTTCAAAGGTTTTTAGTCCACCAATACCCGAACCCCAAATTACTCCAACTTTATTTTTATCAATTTTTTCAAGGTCAAGACCTGAGTCAATAATGGCTTCATCAGAGGCAACAATACCAAACTGAGTGAACATATCCATTTTGCGGGCATCCTGACGAGGAATAAATTTTGTAATGTCAAAGTTCTTTAACTCACAAGCAATGCGTGTACGGAATTTCTCAGCATCAAATCTTGTAATATGGTCGCAACCACTTACGCCATTTTTTAATCCTTCCCAGTATTCTGGGACGTTATTTCCGATAGGAGTCAACGCTCCGATACCCGTAACAACTACTCTTTTAAAACTTTTCATGCTTTTAGCAAATCTCGGTTGTATGAAAATCAATGATTTTTCAAATTTGAACAAATTAATCTGAAAATCAATAAAAATGTGCTAATCTGTCATAAAATTATAGCTTAAGAAGAAACTATAATTTCATTTTCAAATTAGCACATAAAGAAGTTTCAATTACTTGGCGTTTTCTTCAAGATATGTGATTGCCTGTCCAACTGTTTGGATGTTTTCAGCTTGGTCATCTGGAATAGATACGTTAAATTCTTTTTCGAATTCCATGATTAACTCTACTGTATCCAATGAGTCTGCACCCAAGTCATTTGTGAATGAAGCCTCTGTAGTAACTTCTGCTGCGTCAACGCCTAATTTCTCGACGATAATGCCTTTTACTTTTTCTGCAATGTCTGCCATTTTAAGAACGAATTTTGGTTAGAAAAACGGTGCAAAGATGATGATAAAAATTAGATTATCAAACTATTTTTTACAACCGTATTACTATGAAAAGATTTATTTTAATTTTTCTAAGAATATTACTAAAAACATAATGAAGCCGCTCCTAAAAGCCCTGCATCATTGCCCAGAGTTGCCCTTGTTATGGTCAATCCTTCGGCGTGATATTTAGTAAGCCATGTGCTGAACGTCTTGTTCATCGCTGGAAGAATGTAGTCAAATGAAGCCGATAACCCACCACCAACTAAAATTAAATTGATGTCAAGAATGGCAATTAAATGACAAAGACTTTCGCCTAATAATTCACCAACTCTTTCAAAAATTTGAAGAGCTAATACGTCGCCTTCACCAGCCGCTGCTACTAATCCCGTAGTGCTAATGGTTTCATCATCAGGGAGTTGTGTTGAACCTGTAAAGCTTTTACGCATAGTGTTTGCCATTGCTAAAAGTTCATTTTTACCAATGTTTCTCTCTAATACTTTACTATTCGATGAGGGCGTATGTCCAGGTTCCATAGCGTTTCCACGTCCGCCTGTAAATACTTTTTTATTAATAATGGCTGCTCCACCTACGCCAGTTCCTAAAGTGATGAAAATATAACTTTCGTCGATACGTTCTTCACCGAAATAAAATTCGCCTAAAGCCGCAGCATTAGCATCATTTTCCAAGAAGAAATCTACCGTTGGAAAACGCTTTTTTAGCACTTCCACTAATGGAACGTTATTCAATTCTGGAATTGCCGTAATTTCTACTGGTGTGGTACGTGATGAATCAATCATACCGGGCAGACCAATACCAACTTTATTAATATGCTTATGGTCAATCAGTTGTAACGCAATTGCTTCGCCAAGACGTTCTTCAAAATGTCCTGATTTTCTCCAACTAACACTGTCGTGACTGTAGAAATTAGAAATGTGTCCTGTCTCAGCATTCACAATGCCCATTTTGACGTTTGTTCCGCCAATATCAATACCTAAATACTCGATTGCCGCCATTAATTCAGAAAATATTTAATAGTTAATGTTTATATAGTTTTTGGGAGCTCAAAATTACGGTATATTTTTATATTATTTACCAAGACCTGCACTTTTGAGTTGCTCAACAATTTCAAATACAGCAGGACAGACTTTTGTATTATCTAAAGTCAGGGGCAAAATACCTGCAATATTTTTCCTATCTGTATGCGGATATTCACGACACGCTTTGGGGCGATAATCGTAAATTGAGCAATAATTATCTGAACCTAAAAATGTACATGGAGAGGAATTAAGGACAAAATCTCCGTCAGAATCAAGGTGTAAATGTTGCTTTACAAGTTCTGCTGGGCGTATTCTGAGATGTTTTGCAATTCTGTCAATGTCAATGTCTGAGAAAATTGGACTGGTTGTTTTGCAACAATTGGCACATTTTAAACAATCAATTTCTTCAAAAACTTCATCATGTTTTGGATGGAATGCTTGGTCTAAATTTTTGAGTTTTTTATTTTTTAGACGGTCAAAAAATTTTCTATTTTCTGGATATTTTAAACGACTTTCTTCGTTGAATTGGTCGATGGTTTCTTCTGTGTATATCATGGAATGATGTTTGATAACCCAAAATTACTCAATTACCGACACAATCAGTTCAAGATAAATGATTATGTTCGTAATGACTTTTGTCAATAAACTGTTTTTTACGCATGATGAACACTCCAATAACCTTATTTTTAACAATAATTACAGTCATATTTTCCTTTCAAGGCTTTCAAAATAAGCATTTTTTTGATAAATACGCTTTTAATGTAGATGGAATTCTGAAGTATAAAGAGTATTATCGTATGATTTCTTCTGGATTTCTACATGGTTCTTGGTTTCATTTAATTTTTAATTTGTACACGTTTTTCTCGTTTGGAGAAAGCCTTGAAATGGTCGTTGGAAGTGTAAATTTTCTTCTTATTTTCTTCACAAGCTTAATTGGAGGCAATATTTTAGCTTTAATAATTCATCGTTTTGAAGCTGAATATACTGCCATTGGTGCGTCTGGAGCCGTTTGTGGAATAATTTTTGCTTCAATTGCTATTTTCCCAGAAATGCAAATTGGAATGTTTTTGATTCCATTGTCGATAAGTAGCTGGATGTACGGTTTACTTTTTGTCTTGATTACGATTTATGGAATAAAATCGAGAAAAAGTAATATTGGACATGAAGCCCATTTGGGCGGTGCGTTGATTGGCATGGTAACAGCTGTTGCTCTCTATCCAGCAGTTTTGAAGGAAAATTATTTGCCTATTGTCTTGATTATCACTCCAACTTTGGCATTTATTTTCTTACTTATTTGGTATCCTGATTATTTATTTATCGAAAAATTTTCATTCCGACAAACGGATTACAAAGATATTGACGCTGAATTCAACGAACGAAAAGCCGCACGACAGGAAGAAATTGATGCCATTTTAGACAAAATACAAATGAAGGGAATTGATAGCTTAACGCCACGTGAGAAAGAGGCTTTGGAACGGTTTTCGGGGAAGTAACCCGATGCTTTCGCATCGGAAAATAGAGTCTGTCGATGCCAAAGCATCGAGTTACACTTTCTATTGAAATAAAAAAGGTTCAGCAATTTACGAAAAATGCTGAACCTTTTTAGCTGTATATTTTCCAAGGACTTCTACAATAATGCTTGAATTTGAGATAAATCTGCATTCAGAGCAATATCATTCGCCCATTCTAATTTCGTTTTTTGTGTTTTTGATGGAATACCACTTTCTCCTTTTCCTAATGCCTGTAATTTAGGAGAAATTTTTTCTTTCTTGATATTTTTTAATGTCTTTACCATATTCAATATTAATGTTTTTTGAGAGCAATTGCAAAACCATCATAGCTTTTATTTTTCCGAAATGGTTCAAATTTCATCCCATTAATTCCTAAGATTGTGAATCTCGAAATGATGTTGTCCAACTCTTTGTTAATAACTATTTGATAAAGTCTGGTTCTTGATTCTGTGCTACCTTTAAATAACACGATGGCCTCAGGATTTTGTTCAAAAAAGTAGATGAAAGATTTTACAACGGTGGCTAATACTTTCTCCATATCACCATTATTACTTTCGACAGTATCATCATAACTGCCATCTTCTAATATATCTACCAAAGCTAAATTATAAAAATTTTCTCCACTCGTACTTTGATAGAGAATTTTCTTTTTGATTTTTTCCTTTCCAATGCTCTCAAAATTAAAGGTTTGTGCATTATCTAAAGTAGTTAGGTCATAGAATGGTTGATTCATTTTCTAAAGTGTCTGTTATAGAAAAAGGTTCAGCAATTTACGAAAAATGCTGAACCTTTTGTGATTCAATGCCGAAGCATCAAACTACAATTATGCTAATTTACCTCTCAATACACACTCATCACGGTCTGGGCCAGTTGAGATGAAGTTGATAGGTAAGGCTAATTTCTCTTCTAAGAACGCAATGTACGCTGAAAGTTCAGCAGGCAATTCTTCAAATTTACGAAGTCCTTCTAATGAACAATTCCATCCTTTCAATGTCTCATAAACAGGAATAACTGTTGTGTCAGTCATGTCGTAAGGTAATTGTTCTGTAATTGTTCCGTCAGGTAATTGATAAGCGGTACAAACTTGAATATCTTCAAAAATATTCAAAACGTCTGCTTTCATCATCACCAATTGTGTTACGCCGTTAATCATCATAGCGTATTTTAATGCTGGCAAATCAATCCAACCACAACGTCTTGGGCGACCCGTTGTTGAACCAAATTCACGACCTTCTTGACGCATTCTTTCGCCAACTTCGTCCATCAATTCAGTTGGGAATGGCCCAGAACCTACACGTGTTGCGTAAGCCTTGAAAATCCCGTAAACTTCGCCAATATTTTTTGGAGCAACCCCCAAACCTGTGCAAGCACCTGCCGTAACGGTATTTGAAGAAGTAACAAATGGATATGAACCAAAGTCAACGTCCAATAAAGAACCTTGAGCTCCTTCAGCTAAAATAGTTTTGTTGTCAGTAAGAGCTTGATTTACAACATATTCTGAGTCAACTAAATTGAATTTTTTCATAAATTCAACAGCTTCAAAGAATTCAGTTTCAGCGGTAGTTAGGTCATATTCAAATTTATAAACATCCAAAATTCCTTTGTGAACATTTACTAATTTATCATATTTTGCTTTGAAATTCGGAGAAATCATATCACCAACACGCAATCCCTGACGAGAAATTTTATCGGTATAAGTTGGTCCAATTCCTTTCAAAGTTGAGCCAATTTTAGCATCTCCTTTGGCTTTTTCGTAAGCAGCATCTAACAAACGGTGCGTTGGAAGAATAATAGAAGCTTTTTTAGAAACCTCTAAATTTTGAAGAATATTGAGGTTGTATTTGGCTAAACCATCAATTTCTTTTTTGAAAATAATTGGGTCAAGTACAACGCCATTTCCGATAATATTTTGTACTTCCTGACGAAAAATACCCGATGGAATTTGGTGCAACACGTGCTTGAAACCATCAAATTCGAGTGTATGCCCAGCATTCGGACCACCCTGAAAACGTGCAACTACTTGATATTTAGGGGCTAAAACATCAACAATTTTACCCTTTCCTTCGTCTCCCCACTGCAAACCTAACAATACATCTACTGCCATTTCTTTATTTAGAAGTTCCCCCAAGTTTACGTTTAAAAAGTCTCCCCCTCTGAGGGTTGGGGGGCTTTTTCAAAGTTGCAAAGATAAACAATCTAAAAAGAAAAATGCTCGAAATTGCTTTACTTTATCAATTCTCGACTAATAAATCTGTTTTAAGTTCAAAATTATCTTTGATGGCATAGTCGCCCAGATTTTGGAAAAAGTTAGTAGAATTGTACTTTATCCCAAATTGGGTACGGTCAATATTAATGGTTGATTTAATATGAATTTTGTCCTTAGCCTGTTCAATAATTATTGGAAATGTGATTCTTTTTTGAATATTTTTTATTTTTAAAATCCCAACTGCTTGATTTTTAACAACTTTTTCTAAAGTAAAAACTGCTTTAGGGTACTTTTCAACATCGAAGAAGTCTTCGTTTTTAAGATGAATCTGCAAATCTTTATTTTCGTGTGTGATAGTTTTCATATCAAATTCAATAACGGCTTTCAAGATTTTATTGTCTTTCAAAACGACCGTTCCTTTTGAGAGCGAAAGCGTTCCTGTTGGTGCATAATTTCCTACTGAAGCATAGCCCGTCCATGATATTTTAGTTTCTAAAATATTTACATTGAAGGTTTTTTGAGCCTGTAAACTAATGGATAATAATATATTGGCAAAGATTAATATCGTTTTCATAGTTGCAAGTTTTAATATTGGGTATCCGACGAATATATTTTGAAAAAAGTATTCTGTTGTTTTATTGGGAACGATTCCCGAACTACTTATTTTAAACTTCCTTCTGTTTCAATGATTGCCATTCCTTTGTAGATTTTACCATTTTTATCTTTTGCCAAAACGTACCAAAGTGCGTCGCCACCGTAGAGATTATCGCCAAAACGGTAATTTTTCTTGAAAATATAGGTTTGTCCCTTCTTTAAAATACCATTTTTGCAATTGAATTTTTCGGCAAAATCCGCCTTTGTGTATTGAACATTGGTAAACCAACCTGCTTCTGAATACCAAATATAACTCCCCGCTGAAATGACTTCTAAATCTTCCATTTCTGAACGAACAAAGGTGCTGTGTTTCCAAACGTATTTGCCATCATATTCACCTTTTACATCGTTCAAAACGGGATAATTCGGATTGGGATTGTGGAAAATTGTAATACCTACTGGAACTTTGCGTAGGGTATCTGGAAGAATACGGGAATGGTCTGTCCAACCTTTTTGAGCAAAAAGTGGCGTACAAAATAATGAAAGACAGACAAATAAGAAGAGGTTTTTCATGTCATTATTGTTTAAAATAAACAACAAAATTGCTCTTGAAAATGTTTTGGGATTACTTACTTGAGAATTTTAAGCAATTATTTCCAAAGTCCTAAGGGATAGGTGATTATGCCGTTGTCGGTAATGAGTGAAACCGTTTTTGAGGCTAAATCTCCTATTAAAAGTATATCAGTTTCAGGTTGATAGCCTTGATTTTTTGCTTGATTTTGAGCGGAAGAAATTAAGGTATTTTGTAAATTGACTTTCCCTTTTAAACATGGGCAAGGTTTATCTTTTTTGTAATTATTGAGTTCAATTAACAACTCTTTCGTATCATTAGCCTTTTGTTCTTTTCCTGCCGAAATCATTTTATTCATCCAAGAATTATATTGCGGACGATAGGGTTCAAATTCAAAAATAAGGTCGGGATATTTTCTGAGCATTTCAGCCCCATTTCTAAATAACTGAATATGTCCAGGGTCAATAAATCCCACAAAATTTCCGCCCCAAGTCATGCCATGAAATGCTGTAAGTTCATTTAAAGGACGATAAAGCGATAAGTCATTTGAAATTCTATTCCGTCGAAAAACCGCAAAATCAGCTGCAAAACCAAAATTGTGCATCGAGATAGGAGAGGCGGTTTTATTTTTTGAAAGATATTTTTGTTGATTTGCCATTGAACGTAAATCAGAAATGACTTTGACGGTTCCGTTCAAATTTCTCATGATATTATGAATAGAATCTCTCTTTGAAAGGAAAATAATTCGCTCATCTGCCAATAATTTTTCCCAACGGTTGTACAAATAACGTGGCTGAGTTGCCAAAGCCCAAAGATATTCTTGGTCTTGCCAAGTTAATCCCAACGATTGGTTTACGGAAGAATCTACAATTTGCGGATGGTCTTCGCCTTGTGCTGTTACGCCATTAATTTTCAGCCGTCCTTGTTTATCGGCAATAGCTACGAAAACCCTTTGAGGTTTAAAATTCTGTTTGAGTAAAGTATCGGCTAAGTAAAAAGACTGTGTAATATCTTGAATGCTGAGGTCGTTCACTCGCTGAGTGGTGTCGCAAGCATAGTCTTTCCAAGTGGGGTCATTGTGGAATAATTTATTGGTACGTTCAATTAGATTACACGCCCAGAGGGAAAGGCAAGTTAAGGATATTTTGAAAAAATTTCTCAAAAGTAAAGTCGTTAAAAGCATTATAAATAGTGGTTCGTAAAGCTAATTAATTCTGAATTTAATAAGAAACGGTGAGAAATGATAATTTGAATTTACTTTGAGGATATTCTAAATTTTTCTCTTTGTGCCAAATATAGTCCTGCAATCACGAGTAAAGTGCCTATGTATGTGTAAGTTGTGATAGGTTCTTGTAGTATGAATGAGGCATAAATAAATCCAAAAATTGGGCATAAAAATAGCCAAAGAGATGCTTTTACGGGGTCAATTTTCAGCAGATAAAGCCACAACTGAACCGCCCCAATTGACACGGGAATAACCAACCAAAACACCGAACCCCAAAAACGAAAATCGTAAGTATTTGCTGACCAATCCGTGAAAAATAGGGTAATTGGTAATAATAAAATTCCGCCTAAAAGTACCTGCCAACCGTTGATTACGATAATTGGAAGTTCCCATTTTTGAGAAGAATAATACACCGTTCCGACGGAATAGGAAAGCATACTGATTGCCAAAATAATTAAGCCTTCCACATCTGCAAAACTGTTTTTGAGTAATGGGTACGTGGCAATACCAACGCCAGTGATGCCGAGAATTAATCCTAATATTTCGGTTTTTTTGACTGGGCGACTTAGCCAAAATGCAGATAAAATGCTGATAAATAAGGGATTTGTTGCCGTTGACAAACTGCCAATGCCTGCCGAAACGTGTTTCATCGCTAAGACAAAACACCCTAAATAAATGCTAACGTTTAAGATTCCGTAAATGGTCAATTGTTTCCATTCAGAACTTTTAGGCATTCGATTTTTTTGGAAAATATAAGCATAAACAAGCAATAAGATTCCTGCCAAGAAAAAGCGGAAATTCCCAATGACAAAAGGTTGTGCTGATAATAATCCTATTTTTGTAGCTGCCGAAGCCGATGCCCACAACATGGCGAAAAGAATACCTATGAGTAAATTTTTTATCATAAAAAAACCACGAGTTACAAACTCGTGGTACAATTTACTTCGGAAATTTCATTTTATAATCCACATCCACTCGCCCTTTCGTGATTTTTGCGAGCTTATTTTTTAACATTCGCTTTTTAATCGGGTTCAAGTGGTCGGTGAAAAGAATTCCGTCAATGTGGTCATATTCATGTTGAATGATACGAGCGGCAAGTCCTTCGTATTCTTCGGTATGTTCTACCCAATCTTCGTCAAAATATCTAATCGTCACAAATTCAGGGCGATACACGTCTTCACGAATATCTGGAATTGACAAACAACCTTCTTCAAAACCCCAATCGTCACCATCTTCTTCCAAGATTTCAGCGTTGATAAAAACCTTTTTGAAATCGACTAATGAAGGGTCTTTATCACGTTCTTCCAAATCTTCGCCTTCATTAAATGGACGACCATCCACCACGAACATACGAATATTTAGTCCGATTTGTGGGGCAGCCAAGCCAACGCCTTTGGCATTGTACATGGTTTCAAACATATCTTCTACAAGTTTTTTAACATCAAAAGATTTGTCTATATCAACAGCGACTTTTCTTAAAACGGGGTCTCCGTATGCAACTATGGGGTAAATCATTTTTACTATCTGCTTGAATTTTCGTGCAATTTACGAATTTTTAGTTTAATGTAGGACAGGTTTCCAACCCAATATCGTTTAGTTAAGCCGATTAACTTCCCGAAAGTTTAAAACTTTCGGGAAGTTTGTACCAAATAAATTTCTTAACTAAACGACATTGGTTTTCAACCTGTCTTCTGTTTTAAATACAGGTTAGAAACCTGTGCTACTAAATAATCGCTTGACGAATTTTTACTAATTTTTCTAAAAGTCCTTCCAATTGGTCTAAAGGTAACATATTCGCTCCGTCAGATTTGGCAATGGCAGGATTTGGGTGAGTTTCGATAAATAAACCTTCTGCACCAACGGCAATGGCAGCTTTGGCAATGGTTTCAATCATTTGGGGATTTCCGCCCGTTACACCCGAACCTTGATTGGGTCTTTGTAACGAGTGCGTACAGTCCATCACCACAGGTACGCCATGTGCTTGCATTTCAGGAATGTTACGATAATCAACCACTAAATCTCCATAGCCGAAAGAGTTACCTCTATCCGTTAAGAAAACTTGAGCATTTGGGTTTTCGTGAAGGACTTTCTCAACGGCAAATTTCATCGAAACGCCCGCCATAAATTGCCCTTTTTTGATATTTACAGCTTTGCCAGTTTGAGCTGCGGCAGCCAATAAATCCGTCTGACGACATAAAAACGCAGGAATTTGCAAAACATCTACATATTTTGCTGCCATTGCTGCTTCTTGAGACTCGTGAATATCTGTCACCGTTGGCAAGTCGTAAAATTCACCAACTTCTTTCAAAATTTCCAAAGCCGTAATGGCTCCAATTCCTGTAAAAGAATCCAATTTTGTACGATTTGCCTTGCGATAAGAGCCTTTAAAAATATAAGGAATACCAAACTGGTCGGTAATTCCCTTGATTTTTTCGGCAATTTCGAAAGCCAAATCACGGTTTTCAATCGCACAACTTCCTGCCATGAGGAAGAAGTTGTTTTTGTCTAAGTTTTTTAATTTTGGGATATTCATGTGGATATTGGCACGCAGATTACGCTGATGCTTTGCATCGCAGGTTTTATTTAGATTAATTAATTCCAAAAAAAAGTTTTATCATGAAAGAGTAAAATCTATAAAATCTGTACGGTTCGACGATTCGATTGCGAAGCATCAGCGTAATCTGCGTGCCATAAAATTTATATAAAATTAACTTCTGCCGATAGTTTAATGCCAAATTTCTCAAAAACCGAAGCCTGTACTTTTTCTGATAGTGCTTTGATTTGTTCGCCAGTTCCGCCACCATAATTGACTAAAACCAATGCCTGACGTGCGTGAACGCCTATTTGTCCGTCTCTAAAACCTTTCCAGCCTGCTTGTTCGATGAGCCAACCTGCGGGTACTTTCACGGTGCTTTCATTGATTGGGTAACTTGGAATATTCTCAAATTGAGCTTTCAGCGTGTCGTATTGTGTTATTGGAATTTCTGGATTTTTGAAAAAACTGCCCGAATTACCAATTTCGGCAGGGTCTGGGAGTTTGCTTTTACGGATGCTGATAACGGCATCGCTCACGGCTTTAATGCTTAATGCTTTTACGCCCATTTCTTCCAAAGTTTTCTGAATATCGCCGTATCCAACTTTGAAAATAGGTTCTTTCGTTAATTTAAAAGTTACT
Source organism: Arcicella sp. LKC2W (assembly GCF_034931005.1). Lineage (NCBI taxonomy): Bacteria > Pseudomonadati > Bacteroidota > Cytophagia > Cytophagales > Flectobacillaceae > Arcicella > Arcicella sp. LKC2W. The sequence continues at coordinate 81,434 of NZ_JAYGIN010000010.1, read as the reverse complement.
GAAGTAATCACATATTTTCCCTTGAATTCATGCTTGAAAACACTTTCACGGTATCCAAAATAGCAATCTGCCAATTTAAAAGTCTCGATTGTCAAGGTTTCTAAATTCAGAGCCTGTAATTCCTCAAAAATATCTTTTATCTCAACGCCATACGCTCCAATATTTTGCATCGGAGCAGCACCAACCGTTCCTGGAATCAGCGAAAGGTTTTCCATACCAGCGTATTGATGTTCAACGCAATACATCACTAATTCGTGCCAAACTTCACCCGCACCCGCTTGTATGTGGGTATGTGTATTGTCTTCAAAGTTTTTATGAATACCTTTGATACTGATTTTGATGACCAATCCGTCAAAATCCTTTGTCAAAAGCATATTGCTACCACCACCTAAAAATAGCTTTTCGGTGGACAGAAAATCTGGATTTTGTAGCACTTCCATCAATTCTTCTACCGACTGGATTTCTACGAAAAACTTTGCCGTAGCATCTAATCCGAAGGTATTGTAAGATTTTAGGGAAATATTTTGTAGTATCGTCATAATTTAATGCTGATTGAGAGATTTGTGATTGAGTGATTATTTTCGTCCAATATTCACTCAATCACAAATCTCCCAATCACTAAATGTACAATGACAAAGTTACAATGAGCGAAGGGTATTTCAAGTTTTTAACAAAAATTGTATCTTTGAACGAATTACCATCCCAAATTTTATGCAACGTTATAATCCTGCTTTTTTATTGATTTTATGGCTCTTAGCAAGTGCTTGTGGCTCAAAAGTAGTTTCAGGAGGAAATAGTTCGAGGACAACCACTGACGGAACCACCACTACAAATCAATCTTCAAACTCCTCTTCCCCTAAAAAAAATACGGAGGAGGATTTGTCTTTGTATCGTCCGAAGTTTAAAGGTTCGAATGATTCTGAGTCTAATTCACAAAGTAATGCTTCGCAGCCTGTCGAGGATTCTAAAACACCCTTGTCGGATATGCCTCTGCACGTAAATAAGAAATTAGATGCTATTTTGGATACCATTTCGATGCGAAACAAAAGTATCAAATTTACAAATGGTTTTAGAATTCAGATTTATGTGGGAAATGACCGCAAAGCCGCTGATGATGCTAAGATTTATACATACCAAAAATATCCAGAAATATTCCCGTACCTGAGTTATCAACAACCGATTTATAAAGTGAAAATTGGGGATTTCTTGAACAGAATGGATGCGGAGCGTTATTATGCAGATTTGAAAGATTTATATCCTTCAGCCATGATTTTACCCGATAAAGTAGAAATAAAGAAGGGAATTATGGTTAAGTAGAGTTTATGAGTTTATGAGTTAAGAGTTTATGAGTTGTGGGTTTATGAGTTAAGGGTTTATGAGTTTATAAGTGAAACGTTTAAGGTTGATTTCACCATAATGATTCATATTCTGTTCAAATATTTCGTGTTCTCTTAACTCATAAACCCTTAACTCATAGACTCATAAACCCTTAACTCATAGACTCTTAACTCATAAACCCTTAACTCACAAACCCTTAACTCATAAACTCTTAAAGACTCTACTGTTCCTTATAATGGAAAGTCAAGCCTCCATCTACGTAATACGTTGAGCCAGTTACATATTTTGCATCATCAGACGCTAAAAATGCTATAACCGCTGCAACATCTTCGGGTTCGCCCAAACGAGCCAATGAAATATTATTTTGAAGAGTAGCCAATAATTCTGGTTTACTTAAAAGGTCAGCATTTATAGGAGTTTTAATGGCCCCTGGAGCTACGTTATTGATTCTGATTCCCAATGGAGCCAATTCTACCGCCAAATTTCTCATTACCATTTGCATACCGCCTTTACTGGCACAATAAGCCGTAAAATTTGGGAAAGGCAATTCTTCGTGAACCGAACTATTATTAACAACCACACCAGCACGATTATTTTCCTTTACGTACTTTACAAATGCTTGCGTCAAGAAAAACATTCCTTTCAAATTGACATCCATCACAATATCATATTGTTTTTCAGTTACTTCCCAGAACGGAGCGTTGATTTCAACACCTGCATTATTAACTAAAATATCTAAAGTCCCGAAAGTCGCAACAGCTTCGGCAACCATTGCTGTAACTGCATCGACATGAGAAATATCCGCTTGTATAAAATGAGCTTTTGCTCCTGTTGCTTCTACCTGTCTAACCGTTTCTGTGGCGTTATCATCATTTCTTAAATCATTAATTACAACACTTGCACCTTCTTGTGCAAGTCTAACGGCGATGGCCCTACCAATACCTCTTCCACTACCAGTAACTAAGGCAACTTTCCCTGTGAATCTTCCCATGTTTAAAATGTTTAATAAGTATTCGTTAAGAATTAGTTGATGTTTGGCTATGTTTCAATGACCTGATTAATACAGCGTTTCAACACTAATGCCAACCCCTAAATTCAAATCTTTACTTAGTTTGATTAATTTTAGAGTAAGTTTAATCAAAAAAAAAGATATTCTTGTTCTGAGAATGTTATTTCTTATCTTCTTTTAAAGGCTAAGATTAATTCAGTGCCATGATAAACAAACATTCTATTGCCTTCAATTACAAAATTCTGCGAAAGAGGTAACAAATCGAAAAACGCTTTTTCTTTATCAGTCAAATTACAAGCAGACTTTGTACTACCAATGTTTTCAAAACGTACCCGATTTTTATCCAAGTCTCTTAATGTGCCAAAATAACGATTGCAGGGACCTTGTCCGAACACTTTCTTTTGGGCAAAATCCATTGTTAAAGTTGCTTCAAAACCTTTAGCTTCCAGTCCGTTATTTTTAAAAATAAAATCTGTCAAAATCCACTCTGTGGCTCGGCTTTTATTAGCTGGCGGAGTGGGTGTAACAGGAGCAATACTACTGGCTATATGGTTAGACTCCATCGCTCTTTTACTAATTACTTTTTTCAAAACATACTTTACAAACGAACCATCAGTCAGACCTTCTGGAACATCCACGATTTCAATAAGTAATTGATATTCATAGCCTTGTTCGTGTTTGAAGCCCTCTATTTGGTCATAGAAATATTCCCAACTTTTCTCAGGCGAGTTCTTCACCATCATACATTTGCCTTTTCCATCGCCTGTACAATCGACGGTTTTAGCACCTACAAATAGCTTTCGATACGGAGATTTGATTTTTAATTTAGGAGATTTCGTTGGGGTAAAGCACAAGAAGATAGCACTCAAACAAATTAATAGTTTGACTTTCATACAATTTTTATGGGTTTTTAAAACTTACTTAGTGACCCCATAAAACGAGCAAAAATGATGCCTTTTGTTGATTGTACAGAATAAAAAGAAAACCTCAACTTGTGGTTGAGGTTTCTTAATCATGGTTAAATAGTTATTATGAGAGGAGTTGTAAATACACTTAGAAATTCAAAAAAATATTCGTTTATAATAAAAATCAAGATTGTTTTTGGAATAATTATTGAATCTTAGAATATGAGTATTCTTATATTGTTCATAATTATGTTACAAAGATAATTTTATTTCATGAATAAAATATAACTTTCTTAACTATTTTTTTCACTTTATGGCTATTTTTTTGATTAGCTTCACGAATGGAGATTTGTTTAAACGAAAAAATCCTTTCTCCAATGAAGAAAGGATTTATGGAAATATCCAAAAACAATCTCAAAAAATTAAATATTTTGATAGTCTTTTCAGACTAATGAATGTTAAGAATAAAAAAGAATGGTTTGAAGACCATTGCTTGAATTTGGTATAATTTGTTGATGAAGTTGTGTCGTCATTTTTCAAAATAACATTTCAATATTAATTCAGAAGTGTTAATTTCACTAAGAACTTATACCTATGAGATGTTGCGTAGCCGTCGAGAATCTCCTGAAGTTTACAATATTTTAGTGTCTTGATGAAAAATGATACTTCGATAATAATACATAAAATGGTAAGTCCAAATGTTTTTTTGTTAAATTTTTTGAAGGTGCAATTTTTTCTTAAAAACATTCTAAAACAGAGTGTAGTTTGTAGTAATATTTTAATAAAAAGTATAACTGTGTAGAAAAGTTGATTTTAACTTATTAAAACGCTTAATGATTTATGAAAATAATCATAGGGTCATTTATGAGCATATTTACTCAAGAAATCTTAGAAATATAACAAGCATTTTTCTCAAGTTTAAAATTGTATTAAATTAAGAATTAAAAAAGAAAATTTTATAGCATTTATAACAATTAAATAGAAAGATTATGAGCATTCAAGAACCAAATTTAGAGCAATTACGCTACCCAATCGGGACATTCAAAAAACCAGAAATTATCACCAATGAAACATTACAACAATGGATTGCTGATATTGAAGCTCTGCCAGCATTGTTGAGCAAAGCGGTTGAAGGTTTGACAGAGGAACAGTTATTATTGCCTTATCGTCCAGATGGGTGGACGGTTCGTCAGACTATTAATCACGTAGCAGATTCTCATGCCAATGCTTTCATTCGTTTTAAATTGGCTTTGACCGAAAACACCCCGACTATAAAACCTTATGAAGAACATCTTTGGGCTGAACTGGAAGATGGTAAAAATGCACCCATCGAATGGTCATTGACAATGTTGGAGGTGATGCACAAGCGTTGGGTAATGTTGTTGAAATCAATGACTGATGCACAATTTGAACACCAATTTATGCACCCTGAAACCAAGCATTTGAATGCTTTGCGTACTGTAACAGGAATGTATTCGTGGCATGGAAAACACCATACTGCTCACATTACAGAGTTGCGTAAACGAATGGGAATCTAAAATATTTTTGCCGATTACTCATTCAAAAACATAAAACCTAACCAGAATACGTTATAAAAAAGAACCCATAAAAATAGTAATGAAAAAATCTATCAATTATAAACTAAACCAAGAGAAAAAACGGCGTTTGTTGCCGTTGTTCTTTATGATATTTTACTTGTTCTACAATCCTTGTTTTTCTCAATCGTTTTTCTCGAAATTATTCAATAGCGACGGAACAAAACGCAAGAGTTTGTATGAACGCCATTCGGATATTTCGTTTGGTATCGGTACATCAACTTATTACGGTGACCTTGCCCCTTATAACCGTCCGATACAATCAACTCTCCAGAGTGTTAGGTGGAATGTAGCATTTGGCTATACTCGCCATTTTAATCCACATTTTAGTGGTCGATTAGGTTTGACTTGGGCAAGAATTTTTGGCGATGATAATAAATTTGAAGGCATTGCAGGACTTGAACAATTGTATATGCGTAATGCTCATTTCAGAAATGATGTGAAAGAATTATCCTTTTCGGGCATCTATAATGTTATTGCAGAGTCACGTAGTTATCGTAATCGTCCGCAGTTAATTCCTTATTTCTTTGCAGGAATAGCGGTTTTTCATCATAACCCTGTGGCTAAAGCACCAACAGATTATGCAGGTACAGAAGCATTTCCAGGAGAATGGGTAAGTTTACAGCCGCTCAATACAGAAGGACAGGGATTGACGGGTTATACCGACCAACCTTACAATTTGGTAAACGTAAGTATTCCGTTTGGAGCAGGACTTAGATATAAAATCAATAGAAATGTTGATGTAGGCTTTGAGGTTGGTGTGAGATATACTTTTTCAGACTACCTTGATGATGTGGGTGGATATTTTGCCAAATCTTCAGATTTATCAGCAGTGAGTAGTTTATCAGCAGCAATGGGACACCGTGAAAATGAATTAATTGCAGCCTATTCAGGTAAAAATCGTGAAGCATTTATCCGTAATTATTATGGAACAAGGGTTAATCCTGCTTATATTGACCCAAATTTAACGCCAGCGAATACTTTTCCTGAATTAGATGGAACAATTGGAGGGGTAAGAAATAGTTCTTCTAAACTAAATGATATGTACGTACTAACGAGTTTTAAGATTATTTATCATATTGCTCCAAGTATAAAATGTCCTGTTATTAAATAGGAAATTTGCCAAATGAATGATTTTAGGAGTCTATTTAATTAAGCACTTGATTATAAGCGTTTTGTTAAAGGTTTCTAAAATCATTCATTTTTTTGTGCGTTTCTTTCATCTAAAAAACTCAATTCTAATTTGTCATTGTGCTTGGTTTCTATTAATTTAGTTTAATCACCATTTATAATATGCAATGTCAAAAACCGTGGAAGTCGTAGCAATTGATTTAGAACAGGAAAGAAAGGAAATCCTCAAACGGTACAGAAAATTACTTCATACCGCTCGTCCATATCTTCAAGATGATGATGCCAAATTAATAAAGAAAGCCTTTTTGATGTCAGCAGATGCCCATAAAGAAATGAGGCGAAAATCTGGCGAACCTTACATTTATCATCCCATTGCCGTCGCTCAAATTTGTGTGGAGGAAATTGGTTTGGGTGCTACTTCCATTATGTGTGCCTTATTGCATGATGTAGTAGAAGATACTGAAATAGAATTGAGTGAAATTGAAGGACTTTTTGGGAAAAATGTTGCCAAAATCATTGATGGACTTACCAAAATTTCAGGTGTTTTTGATTACGGAAGCTCACAACAAGCGGAGAATTTTCGTAAAATGCTCTTGACGCTTTCGGATGATATTCGTGTGATTTTGATTAAACTTGCCGACCGTCTTCACAATATGCGAACATTGGGGAGTATGGCACGTGATAAACAACTCAAAATTGCTTCTGAAACCTTCTATTTGTATGCTCCATTAGCTCACCGTTTAGGTTTGCACGCTATCAAATCAGAGTTAGAAGATTTGTGTTTGAAATATACCGAACCAGAAGCATACAAAGACATTGCCCGAAAATTAAAAGAAACCAAAACATCAAGAGAAACTTTCATTCAAAACTTTATCCGTCCAATTGAGAAAGATTTGAATGAAATGGGTTTTAAACACATTGTAAAAGGTCGCCCTAAATCCATTTATTCGATTTATAATAAACTCAAAAAGAACAATACGCCTTTTGAGGAAATATACGACCTTTTTGCGGTTAGAGTAATTTTGAATGTACCGACGGAGCAAGAAAAAGCTGCTTGTTGGGCAGTTTATTCGATGGTAACAGACCATTATAAACCCAATCCTGACCGATTGAAAGACTGGATTTCTAACCCAAAATCAAACGGTTATGAGTCTTTGCATACCACCGTTATGGGGTCGGGTAAGCGTGGGCGATGGGTTGAAGTTCAGATTCGGAGTACAAGAATGGACGAAATTGCAGAGAAAGGTTTTGCCGCTCACTGGAAATACAAAGGTAATGATACCCGAACTAATACTGCTTTCGAGTCGTGGTTGAGCCAAATTAGAGAAGCTTTAGATAATTCGGATAAAACTCAATCAGCCGTTGACTTGGTAGATGATATTCGCAGTAGTTTATACAACGAAGAGGTTTTTGTTTATACGCCAAAAGGTAAATTAGTGGTTCTGAAAGACGGAGCAACCGCTTTAGACTTTGCCTTTGAAATTCATACCGAAGTAGGAGCAAGGTGTATTGGAGCAAAGGTAAATAACCGTTTAGTTCCTTTGAGCCATAAACTCAAAACGGGTGATATTATTGAATGTATGACTTCGCCAAAACAAAAACCGTCGGAAGATTGGTTACAGTTTGTGGTAACCACCAAAGCCAAGTCACGCATTAAAGATTATATCAAAGAAGCCAACAAATCGCACGTCATTATGGGGCGTGATATGGTTGAACACCGACTCAAAGTTTTGGGGATTTCTCCACTTACTTTGGAGGTTACAAATCAATTACGAGCCTATTTCAACGCCAAAGATTCTAATGATTTATTTTATCGTTTTGGAAAGGGATATTTGCAATTAGATGAGTTAAAGCGTTGGAAGTCAGACCGTGAAGCACACGAACGTAAGCAAGAAGCAAAGGCAATAAAAGAACCTTTGACGGATACCAAGAGTATTACGAAAGAACTGAAAAAACTGCACGGAGATAAGAAAAATGCTGACGGAATTTTGATTGGAGAAGACATGGATAAGGTAGATTATACCTTAGCAAAATGTTGTAATCCAATTGCAGGTGATGGTGTTTTTGGTTTCGTTACGATTAATGAAGGTATTAAAATTCACCGAACGGCTTGTCCAAATGCTACTGAATTATTGTCTCGTCATGGAGATAGGGTTATTAAAGCTTTCTGGACGAGTCAAATACAAATGTCGTTTGTGGCACATTTAGTGATTCGTGGGACTGACCGTATGGGACTCATGAGCGATGTAACAAGAGTTATTTCACAAGAACTAAAGGTAAATATTCAAAACCTCTCTATTGGCGTAAAAGAAGGAATTTTTGAGGGTAAAATAGCTTTGATGGTAAGTGATACAAGTCATTTAGAAACTCTTGTAAACTTGCTTGAACAAGTAGAAGGCGTAATTGAAGTGGAAAGAGAAGAATAGTGGTTTGATGTTCGTTTTTCGATATTTGATGTTGGGTAATTGTCTGACATCAAGTTCCGAAAAACGAACATCGTCTATTTATAAAACTCTCCAAAGTGCCATAAAACCCCCGCAGGGTCGTGTAAAAAACATTCTCTACCCCAGTCATAATTGATAATTGGAGCAAGACGAACTCCCTCATATTTACTGCTTAAATCTAAAGCTGAAAGTTCATTCCAATAACGGCTTACGTCGTCAACTTCCATGAAAATCATAGAATTGTCAATCCAATCTTTCACGTAAGCATCTTGTAAATAAAAGCCCAAAGTCTCCGTTTTGAAATAGGACATATTATTCCCTAAAATCACTTCTTCAAAACCTAAATCACGGTAGAAGTTGCATGAAATTTCAAAATTTTTTGCTCCAATAAATGGTCTGATTGATACTGCTTTATGTTCCATTTTGTTGTTATTTTGGATTTTACTCGTAAATTTATTGAAAAAGTAGCATCTTTCTAACTCATATTTTAGCTTAAATTTAGTTTGAAAACTCAAGATAGAGGACTACAAGAAGGTATTTTGAATCAGTAGAAATTATGCAGTAGTTTTCTAATCATTTTCTTGAAGTTAAAATGAAAGAACTCTAAAATAAAATTGATTGTTGTATTTCAAGTAAATAATTTCTCTATCTATCAAAAATTGATTTAATTTGTAATACATAATAGAATTAGTCCAAATTAATAGTGAGTCGGGCTAACATTACCACAAAGAATGCAATCAAATTCAGATTCTGTTAAAAAAATATTTACGGCGTATCTTGAGAATAAAGGACTTCGTAAAACCCCCGAACGCTTTGCTATTTTGGAGGAAATATATTCACGTGATGACCACTTTGATGTTGAAGAATTATATATTTCAATGAAAAATAAGAAATATCAAGTCTCACGTGCAACAGTGTATAATACGTTGGATGTATTGGTTGAGTGTGACTTGGTAACGAAACATCAATTTGGACGTAATCAGGCTCAGTATGAAAAATCGTATGGTCGTCGTCAACATGACCACTTAATTTGTACTGATTGTCATCATGTTACAGAATTTTGCGACCCTCGTGTACAAGGAATTCAGAATATGGTAGGGGAAATGCTCCAATTTAATGTGATGCACCATTCCTTAATTTTTTATGGTTCATGTACCAAAACGGACTGCGAACATAAAAAAGCAATGTTGGCAGAACAACGGGAAGTTGCTTAGATAATTCAAAAAAAAGAACTGTAATGGCAATCATTACAGTTCTTTTTTTTGAATTATTATTTACAGACTAAAGTCTGTGTTACTAAATTAGAATGATTTTGCGATGTTTGTAAATTCACGAGATTTCAATGAAGCTCCACCGATAAGTCCACCATCAACGTCTGGACAAGCAAAAAGTTCTTGTGCATTTTTCTCATTACAACTTCCACCGTATAAAATAGAAGTATTGTCTGCCACTTCTTGACCGTACTTTGTAGCTAAATGACCTCTCAAAAATGCGTGCATATCTTGTGCTTGTTGTGAAGAAGCAGTCAAACCTGTACCGATTGCCCAGATTGGTTCATAAGCAATAACTACCTTGCCAAATTCTTCAGCAGAAAGATGGAAAAGACTATCTGTCAATTGAGAAGCTACAAACTCAAAGAAACCTTCAGCCTGACGTTGTTCCAATGTTTCACCACAACAGAAAATAGGAGTCAAATCATTTTCCAAAACGATATTTACTTTTTCAGCTAAAACTTCATTGCTTTCGTTGAAATATTGACGACGCTCAGAGTGTCCCAAAATAACGTGAGTTGCTCCGATTGATTTCAACATTGAAGCTGAAATTTCACCTGTATAAGCACCAGAAGCCTTGTTTGAACAGTTTTGGGCTGCAATTCCCATGTTGGCAACCGCTTCAGTATGTTTTTGTAAAGTTGTCAAATACAAAGCAGGAGGTGCAATAATTACTTGAACATCAGAATTAACTTCGTCCTTAACCATGTGAACCACTTCAGAAGCTAAAATCAAGGCTTCTTCCATTGATTTATTCATTTTCCAGTTTCCTGCAACAATTTTCTTTCTCATTATTTTTTGGTTTTATTTATACAAAATTATAAACGACAATCTTTAATTCCGAATCTATCTTGAAATTTTCGGTTTTGAGTAGGTTTGAAGTTCGGATTTCGATGTTAGATATTCAGATAACCGCTTAATTTAAAAGCCTTGCAGAAAAGATTTCTACAAGGCTTTTGATTATTTGGTGATTAGTTATTGGTAATTAGAAAAGGGTAAAATACCAATAACCAATTCATTATATTTTGTGAAATTACCCGATATATTTGAAAATCTATTAAAATGTATCGAGCATCAACTTACAAACATCGAAATTATAATTCTTTTTTCACTGCGTAATCGTCTGAGATAATTTTGAAAATATAGCCTGAAATCCACGCTACGTCACCACCTTTGATGAAGTAAAAACGCTTTTGAACACCGTCACGAGCGTATTCTTTCATTACTGTTTCTAAAATGGTAGCTCCCGCAATGATGTCTTGATTATTATATAATTTGGTAGTAATCAATTTTACATCTTCTTCTGCAATTTGTTTTACGATTGGGTCAGCGATTTTTCCAAAGTCAGGGTTAATCAATTCTTCGTAATTTGATACAGACATCTGACGGAATTTTTTTACATCATCCAACGAAACTTCTACTGGACGACCAATAATTGCAGCACGTTCTGGGTGTAATAATGTGTTCATCACAAAGGCGATACCTCCTAATAAATATACATTTTTACGGTTTTTCAAACCTACACGACGATTCATTTCGATTGCCATTTCTTCACGAACAGCTACGATTTCGTTATCAACACCTGCAATATATCCTTTGATGTCAGCATCTGGGTATTTCGTTTTTACAATTTTACCGAAAGCTTTTGTTCCGTAAGGAAAGTTAACTGCTTCAAATTTTGAACGGTTTAACAAATATCCACCTTTTACGTTACCACCGCCAATATCCATGATTGAAGATGATAAGTGTAATTCAGGAACAATCATTGCCAATGCACCGTATTTTGCTTCATCTTCAAATGAAACTACGTCAACTTTTAGACTTGGATTTTTAACGGCATCTCTGATAGCCGCTACTAATTCTGCTTCTTTACCTGGAGCTTTGTCAGTTGCTTGTTTCAATCCGCTACTCATAACCACAAAAAGGCGGTCAGAAACTACTGAATTTTTTACGGTTGCTGTGTCAATCAAATCTCTAACGGCTGCGGCAGTTTCTTTGATTGAAGCGGCAGACAAAGCACTTGGTTCAGTATTGATTGACATACTTTTTCTCAAGTTATAAGTCAAGCCTTTTTTAGGAGAAACTGAAACGCCAATGATACTTAATTTAACGCCTTTTGAGCCAATGTCGATACCAGCAAAAAGTTCTTCAGTATCTTTCAAACCTGCCATTAATTGCATAAGAGCTTTTTCACTCATTGCCATTTTAAGCGAACGATAAATGTCAATGGCTTTGCTGAAATTACGAGATGCTTCAAGGATATTTTCTTGGTCACGATATAAAAAACCTAAGTTTTCATAAGCTGCTGCTTCCCAATATTTGTCTTTATTTCTTACAACGTTAAGTGCTTTATTGAGGTATTCTTCGGCTTGGTCGTACTGTTTTACTTCACGTAAGGTGTTGCCAGCTTTAATGTATTTGAGGGCTGTGTTGAAGTCTGCCGTAGCTTGAGCGAAGCCTGATGCCCACACAAACATTCCTAAAAGAAGGGTAAGGAGTAATTTTCTCATGATTTGGGTTAATAAGGAATAATTTAATTTGAAAAAGTATAATTGATTTTACACAAAATCTTCAACTCTATGATAGGAGTTGTATTATTTGTTATTTGTTTTTTGATATAAAGGTGAGCTTGTATTAGCAGGGTCTATATCGCTAAGCGTATCTTTTCGGATAAGATTAGACTTACGTCCTTTGGTTTTTGCTTTTCCTTTTTTGGCAGTTTTTGCCTTAGTTTTTGTCGGAGTTGGTTTTTGAACTACCGATAAATTGGTGGCTTTAACTTCCGAGAAAAAACTCAAAGAAAAAAAAAGAAATACTGCTAAAAATAGCGAAGATAGTGAAAAAAGAGCATTGTGGTGTGTATTTTTACGAACGGGTAAGTCAGTAAAAAAAGAGTTTTTTTTAGGGACGGGTTTCATTATATTATGATTATTAGCGATTAAATACTTGAATAACAGATACTTGTTTTGTTACGAAAGTAGTTATTGTACCTTTTATAAGCAAAAAATGTTCCAAAGTTTTATAAAAAAAAGGTTTGAATCATTTGTAGGCGTAAAAATTAGTATTTATTACCTAAAGCTTGAGGCTTCGTTGCACAAAATAATGATGGATAAATGCAGAATTTAATTGCAAAAATATCAGTTTGTTTGGTTTAAGCAACTTAATATATAAAAAGGGAAGATTCCATTGATGAAATCTTCCCTTTTGTATTTGGCATTTGTATTGATAATCAAATACTTATTGCCCCATTTTATTAACAATTTCTTCTGAAATTCCTACACCGCTGAAACCTCCGTCATGGAAAAGGTTTTGCATGGTTACTTTCTTCGTTAAATCAGAGAATAATGTGATTACATAGTCTGCACACTCTTCAGCAGAAGCGTTTCCTAATGGAGACATTTGTTCTGCATATTCATAAAAAGCATTAAATCCAGAAATACCAGTACCAGCAGATGTTTTGGTAGGCGACTGAGAAACGGTGTTTACTCTTGTTCCGTTTTTCTTGCCATATACATAACCATAAGAGCGAGCAATAGATTCTAACATTGCTTTTGCCTGTGCCATATCGGTATAATCAGGGAATGAACGTTGAGCGGCAATATATGATAATGCTACAACTGAACCGTTATCATTGATTGCGTCCATTTTGTCAGCAACTTGCAACATTTTATGGAATGAAAGAGCTGACACGTCTAATGATTTTAAAAACCATTCGTAGTTCAAATCACCATAAGGACGGTTTTTACGGATATTGGTACTCATACCGATTGAATGTAAAACAAAGTCGATTTTCCCACCAAGAGCCTCCATTGAGCCTTCATAAAGTTTCTCTAAATCTTCTACGGAAGTTGCATCAGCAGGAATAATTTTTGCTTCACATTCTTCTGCTAATTTATTGATTTCGCCCATACGCATGGCTAATGGTGCGTTAGTGAGCGTAATAATAGCTCCTTCTTCTTTGGCACGTTGAGCTACTTTCCAAGCGATTGAGTTAGCATCTAATGCTCCTGAGATAATACCTCTTTTTCCTTTTAAAAGACCGTATGACATTTTGATTTGGGATTTTTAATTTCTAATTCGGGATTTTAAATATCTCCCAAATTATTCTTTTTTGTTACAAAAGTACATAGATTTTACAAGAAAAAACAAAAAAGTCGCTTGCTGAAAATCAACGAGCGACTAATACTTAACCAAAACTAAAGTAATTATAAAGACTTCACAGTGAGGTTTCCTGAACTTACTTTCAAGTTTATAGGAATGCCACCACCATTGAGTGTTCCTTTGATGTAGTTTTTCTCGGTATTTCCCTGAAAATGATTCAAAGGACTAACATTTATTTTGTTAGCAGCCCAATCTAAGGTCGCACCTTTATTCATGGGCATTTTTACGTTCATACTTCCTGATGAAACGCTCAAATTTAATGATGTTCCTAATTCTAAAATTTCTGCATCAATACTTCCTGCACTGGTAGCGGCATCTAAAGTTCCACGAATTTCACTCAAAACGATGGAGCCACCTGATGTTTTCACGATAGATTCCCCTCTTAATTCGGTTGCTTTGATACTTCCGCCTGAGGTGATAGCACTGGTTTTGCCTTTTAAATTATCTAAAGAAATACTTCCACCAGAAGTTTTTAGGTCGATTATCCCATCTAAATCAGTAGCAGAAATACTACCGCCAGAAGTAATAAGGTCAATATCTCCCGTACAATTTGTGGCAGAAATACTTCCTCCAGAGGTTTTTAGGTCTATTTTATTCTTACAATTTGTTACTGAAATACTACCTCCTGATGTTTTTCCAACGGCATTTCCAGCAATTTCTTTCACACTAATACTTCCTCCACTGGTACTTAAATCTGTCGTTATTTTTGTTGGAACAAAAGCTTTAAAAGCAATACTTAGTGATTTTTTGCCCCAATTATTGGTTTTATTTTTTGAAAAAGCAATGAGCGTATTACCATTTTGTGAAATCGTCAATTCGTAGTTTTGTAAACGTTCTTCAAGTTCTTCTTTACTGATTTCTTCTTTCCAATTATTCCCACGAACATACACTTCGATTTTAGCTTCGGATTCGTTTGTTCCCGTTACAGTTAGGCTTCCGCCTGAAGTAGTCATTTTTAAATTTTTGATAGCATTTGCCGAAAAGGTCTTAGTCATGTAAGGTTTATCACCATCTTTTTGGGCTATTACCACACAGGTTGTCAGTAGAATTGCGAGTATTATATTAAGCGTTTTCATATTGTTGAAGGGTTTAAATGGATAAATCTGGATTCTATTTTTAATAGATGCCATTATTGAGGAAATTGTTGCATTGTTTATCGAATTAAGCTAATCGCCCATCTAATAAGTTCACAATTCTGCTTCCGTAAGTAGCATTTTTTTCTGAATGTGTTACTTGTATAATCGTTACGCCTTCTTTGTTTAGGGCTTGAAACAATGCCATGATTTCTTCGCCTTGTTTAGAATTAAGGTTTCCTGTTGGTTCATCTGCCAAAATCAAATCTGGTTTGGTAATAACGGCACGAGCAATACCTACCAATTGCTGTTGCCCACCCGAAAGCTGATTAGGAAAAAGGTCTTTTTTGCCCACAATATTGAAACGGTCTAAGACATCAGCCACCATTGCTTTTCGTTCTGACGAACCAAAGCCATGATATAGTAATGGTGTTTCGATGTTTTCATAAACCGTCAATTCATCAATTAAATGGTATGCCTGAAAAACAAAACCTATGTGTTTTTTATAAAGTTCGGCTCTTTGCTTTTCCTTGATATTGAGTACACTATTGCCAAAAAAAAGATATTCGCCTTCGTTAGGGTCGTCCATCATGCCCATCACGTGCAAAAGAGTAGATTTGCCCGAACCCGACGGGCCCATGATAGAAATGAATTCACCTTTTTGAATTTCGAGACTTATATCACGCAAGACAAATGCACGATTTGCTCCTGAGTTGTACCAACGGAAAATATTTTTGAGTTGTAGCATTGTTTAGAAAATATTTAATCACAATCATTGAAGTAACATTATACTTCAATGATTGTAAAGATTGTGCCAAGAAGTTAATCGGTTGATTGTTAAATATTTGAAAGGAATTGTAGGAGGTAGAACTGTTCGTTTTTGATACAGTTTCGTTCGATAATGGACAAGGTTTTAGAATACAGACAAGGCAGTTTGTACTTCGTAGATTTCTTCACTTACGCTTACCTTTTTTGACATTTTGATTAAGTCTTCTAATAAATTCTTCAAGAACTTCTGATGACTTTCTGACTTTTCGTTGAAAGGACGGTGATTGATGGCACGACGAATTTGTTGCCATTCGGTCATGAAAGATTTTAAATCATCATCAAAATAAGTTTCGGCAAATTTTTCAAAAATGTATTGCTCTGCTACTTCGTTTGGATGAATTAAATCTGCTTTATAGAAACGATAATCACGTAAATCATCCATCATTATTTCATAAGATGGAAAATACGTAATGTCTTCATAATCAGTAGTTAAATAATGACAAGCAGCGATTAAAATGGACTTTGATACCTGATTCTCAGGCACACCATCTTTGGTATGTCTCACGGGCGAAACCGTTAGAATAATCTTTAAATCTGGATTTGCGTCTTTCAGTTCTTTGTATAAAATGGCAAAGGATTTACAAATATCTTTTACACTCAATAAGTTTTTTTCAAACAAATTATTGGGCATTTTATGACAATTGGAAATATAAGTTTGTGGATTTAGTAGTTTGTAGATAAATGCCGTTCCGAAGGTGATAACCAAGTGATTGGTAGTCGGTAGGAGGGAGTTGATTGCATAAATGGTTTGATTGATTTGCTCTTGTAAATTCTCCTTTGAATTACTTACAAATTGAGAATGGAAATCATAATTAAACCATAATTTTTGATTTTCCACAAATAATCTTTCATCTGCTTCTCGGTAAGATGGCGATAAAATTTTGAAAATGGAAAGAGGATTGAAAAGTGTCCCAAATGGATTTACTAATGTATCTAATTTGTTTTCTCTCAATTGGTTACCAACGACATCCGCAAAGCAAGAACCCAATGTTAGAATTTGAGAATCAAGCGAAATATGATGTTTAGATACTGGAATCGGAAAGGTTGTTCTGAAATTTTGCATTATATTTTTTGTAATTACTTAGCTACTACTTCCAAGTATATTTGATTATGTCCAAAAACAAAAAAAGGGATAAAAGAAACGTTACTTCCTTTTATCCCTTTCCGTATTGCTGTTTTTTATCTTTCTTTTACTAAAAACGCTAAAGTATCAGCATTTACACCTGTAAAAATACCAAGTCCGTTGGTAATAGTAGTTGGCGGTGTACTGATATTTTGAGAGGTCGTTCCTGAAGTATTATAGAGAGCTGCATAGTCTGGATTTACCTTCAAAACGACGATGTTGTATTTTCCAAAATACTCAAATTGTTGAGAACGCAAACGTGTCGCAGTTCCTTGTACGGGCTGACTTCTAAAACGACGATTGAAATCTGTAACCGTTGTTGAGCTTGAAGTTGGCAAAGTAACCACTAAGTCCAATTTAGATTCAAGGTTATCGGCAACCACAAAATGATACTCATTATTTGGGTTTGTCCAAGATAAATTAATGTCCACATTTTCGTCCAAATCTCTTCCAAAACCACCAGTTGATGTAATTACTTGGCGAGTTCTCACGATTGATTTTATGTCAGAAGCAACCCCTGTTGGTTTTGTAGGGATTATAGTGCTTGCTGAAACCGTTTTTCCGTTATAATCAAATGATAGACTGTAAGTTACGCCAACTTTCAATTTGACATTACTGTCAGATACATAAAGCGTATCTTGAAATGGTTTCAAAGCATAAGAAGAACCATCTGTTCCTGTAACTTTGATGGATAAACCTGCTATAAAAGTTTCTTTATTTGCCAAGTCTTCGCTGTAAGCAATTTCCTTCTTTACTTTTAAAGTAATCGGTTTATTTGGAATTAAATATGCTTCAACAATTGCTTTTGCTCCGCCTGGAATGGAAGTCGAAACTTCTTCACAAGCAGTTAAAACACCCAAAGCCAACGCAAAAAGTAGCGTTGATGCCATGAATTTTATATATTTTGAATTTGATTTCATCTTTCGTATTTCAATTATTTATTATTGCTTGCTGAGTACACATCAGAGATAATAAATTCAGACTTATTTAACTGATAAACTATCTAAATTTATACGTAAACGTAATATTTGGTGTAAATCCAAGATAGTTTACATCCGTGATTGATAAGTAACGTTCGTTGGTTGTAGCATCGGTAACAGTTTGGTATTTTTTATACCACACATTTGTACGAGCATACAGATTATAGATTGAAAGTCCGATGGTACCATGTGAATAATTATAAGTAGCTGATACATCTAAACGGTGCGAATCAGGTAAGCGGTTACCGTTGGTTGTTGACGGGTCAGTGAAATCTTTAACAGTACCATCTAATAGTTTCACGGTATAACCACCCACAATTGAAGTATATGGCTTGCCTGTTGCAAAAATCCATGTAGCTCCTAAATCCCAACGACCTAATTTATAAATATTGACAGACTTAAATTCGTGTCTTACATCAAAATTGGAAGGAAATGGGTCTGCCGAAAATTGCGTTATTACTTTATCCGACTGAGCCAAAGTATAACCTACCCAACCTGTATAATCTCCAAATTTCTTCTGAACCAAAAAGTCAATACCTTTTACTTTTCCTGTACCATTAAAGAAACTTTCGCTTGCTAATAACCCACGACCAATTTGTGGAGCAAAGCGAAGTGTATAGCGAGTATCGTTTTGAATGTCTTTGTAATAACCTTCTACGTCAAAAAGATAGTCATTCAATTCGTAACTAAATCCGAAAATATAATGTGTTGACGAAGTAACAGGTAAGTATGAATTATTGGCTAACACCCAGAAGTTACGGCTACCGTTGGTGATGTCTTCACGCTCAACTTGTTTAGCAAATTGATTATAAATACCCCAAGCTCCTTTAAACTTCAAGCGGTCATTAACGGCATACGATGCTGATAAACGTGGTTCAAAATAGGTCTTAGCAGTTGGGCTAAAATATGACATTCTCAAACCGCCTTTCAATGCTAATTGCCCCAACTTTAATTCATCTTGTAAATATGCAGAAATAAGATTTCCTCTGTCTCTTTTACCAATAATTTCAAGTGTATCGTTTTGGCTGTAAGAATAATCAATGGCTAATTTGTTAGCTTGAATACCAAAAAGAACGTTATTGTTAGACGATGTTTTATATTCTACGTCAAATTTTGCTGAGAAATCAGTCAAATTATTTGATTCCAACGCTCCAAATTTCACAGTACGAGTTTCCGTTGCAGTTGTAAAAGTTGATGAATTTGTGTTATCTCTGTTGCTGAAGAAGTTTGAGTAACTTACGAGTGCGTTGGTGTAAAGTTTATCACTCCAACGTTTTGACCATTTCAAACTTGACCCTGTATTTCCCCATTTAGAAAGGTCGGTATTACTAAAACCACCCGTTCCTCCAAATGGCGAAGTGATGCTTTGAGAATTATCCAAAACGTCATCACCATTATAAAAACTCAATGAAATATTTTCGTTTTCAGAAGGTTTGAAAGTTAGTTTTCCGTTCAAATCATAGAAATATGAACTGGCAGTTTGAGAATTAGTTGTTTGACGACGGAATCCAATTCCTCCTGTTTGTGCCGTTGAATTATTGAAAGTGTCAAAGATTTTATTGTAAAGAGGTCCTGCCCATGAGCGTCTGCCTGCCACCGAGAATGTTAATCTTTTATCTTTATTCACTGGTCCTTCTGCCCAAATATTGGCACTCATTAAGGTGATGTCTCCACCAAAATTTCTTTCACGTTTGTTACCGTCTTTACTCGTGATTTCTACTACGGAAGAAATACGTCCCCCAAATTTAGCATCAAAGCCACCTTTGTAAAGCTGAACATCTTTGATTGGATTTGAGTTGAAAGCTGAGAAGAAACCGTAAAGGTGGTCAACGTAATAAACCGTGAATCCATCATAAAGTACCAAATTTTGGTCAGGCGTACCACCACGTACATACAAACCAGAAGATGATTGATTGGCAGCACTAATACCTGGCATTAATTGGAATGAACGGAAAATATCTTTTTCACCGATATTTGGCAATTTAGCGATATTTCGAGGAGTCATTTTAAACATACCGATTGTTTCGGCAGCTTTTAGCACTTCTGTTTTTTCACCTTTAACAACTACTTCGTCTAATTCTGAATTATCAGGTTCCATTTCAATCGTTACGCCATTAATGGGTGCATCGGGAACAAGTTTGATAGTAGTTGTGATGTAGCCAATATAGCTCAAAACTAAAGTTGTGGTATCACTCGGAACTTTCAATAAAGTAAAATATCCGTCCACGTTACCCTGTGTACCCGATTTATTACTTTTGATTGAAATATTTACGAAAGGTAAAGGCTCTGATGAACGAGTATCAATAATACGACCCGTGAAGGTAAAGTTGAATTTCGTTGGCGATTTTACAACTTGTTTATTATTAACAATCGCAATTTTGGGACGTTCTGTTGGAACTGCTACCACACCTGTTGATGGCGTATTTGGCACAGTCGGTGCAGTAATAACGGGTACATCACTGGCATTTCCACCATAGTAAGTTCCGCTATTATAGCTACTTTTTACGTAAACTTTCTGAGATTTTGGAATAATGTTTACGATTTGATTATCATCCACATAGAATTTCAAACCTGAGCCTTTTAAAAGCCCCTTCATTCCTATTTCCAATGACATATTATCAAACCAATAACTTGCATAAACTCCTTTAAGAATGCTTGGTTCGTATTTGAATTTAGCTCCTGTTTTAGCTTCTAAATCCCCTAAAATTTCAACCAACTGTCGATTATTATAAAATTCATCTTTAATAGTTATCCCCGTTGAGGTTGTCACCTGCGAGAACCCCTGCAATGAGCATATAAGAAAGGTGGTTAATAGAAAAAGTTTTTTCATTTACTTATTTTTTAAAAAGAATACAAAGTTAGGGCAATCTTATCAAGAAATTGCCATTTGCTTGTGTAATACTGAACTGGTGAAAGGTTTTCTATTAATAATACACCGAATTTTGGGTAAATATTGTGGAGACGTAACGTTAAAATTTGTTAAAAGCAAAAGAGAGCAAAATATTTTGCTCTCTTTATTAATGATATTACCCGATGAGATAATCACACGTAGTAGTGAAGTAATTTCTAATGTATTTCAGGTTTTCAAGCCATTTGAACTGTAATCTCGGTTTCATTTTAAACTTAAACTCATACATAGGGCTAATTAAATACAAGTCTCTTTCCAAAACCTTAAATTGTTCTTCTTTTACAATTTTCTCAAAAATTTCTGGCGTAATTCGAGTTTCTTTTGTTGCCTTAATAAATCCAATATGGTTTGGGTCAATCAATTTAATAATGTTGTAATAAATAAAATTAGGCAACAAATGATAGTATGGTAACAACGCAAAAAACTTATTTTTAAGTACCTGCTGATGTCCTCCAAATGGATTTTGCCAAGGTGGAAAACCAAAATAAACAACGCCTCCTTCTCTTAATATACTTTTGATACCATGTATCATTTCTTGATGTCCATAAACGTGTTCAATTACATCTTTTAAGATAATTATATCAAATTTTTTGTCTATATTATCTGCGATATAATCATGTACATTTTTGATGAAAAAATCTGCCTTGCCTTCTCTAATATCCTTTTCATAAATTAGTTTAGCTTTTTCAACAGGTCCGGTATCCAAATCAAAGCCTGTGATATGACATTCTAATTCTAAAAAAGGTAACAAAACTCCTCCATCTCTACAACCTATTTCCAGAACTTTCATTCCTTTTTCTATCTTCTTTTTTCTTTCTATAAAAGGGATAACATTGTTTTTGGTGTTGGAATATTGCAATTGGAAATACTGGTCTCTATTTGCGTGAAAATCAAATGCCATTGGGTGTTTTTTTTATGATTGTGAAGAATATTTATTGTTTTTAATGGAGTTTAATTCCTCCTTTAGATGAGTAATTAGTTCGTCTTTTGTTTTGTTGGCATCTTCGAGTGTTAAGATTAGTTTTGAAACAAGCGTTTCTTTCTCAGGATTTAGAAGGTCAGTTTTTAATTTATCTACTTCGGGAAAAAATTCTAAAATATTCACTTCAAATACTTCTGCCAATTTAACGTAATATTTTGCTTTTGGAATAACGTTATATTCCCAAGTTCCATAAGTGCTTTGAGTTACGCCAACCCTTAAAGCAACTTCTAATTGAGACAATCTTTTTTCATCTCGTCAAGTGCGTAGTTTTATTGCAAGTTCCATTAATTTAAGTGTATAAGTTTAGGGTTATTGAGAATTGATGTTATAGGACACCTACTATCTAAATATATGCCAAATTGATAAAAAAAAGTAATAGATGCAAATTATCGGTGATGAAATTTTAAAAAACATTAAAAATTATTAAAAAACCACTTGGTAAATAATGATAATGACTTTGTTTTAAATGGTTTTACGGTTGAGTTAGTAGTCTCAGATGCTCAACTTTGTGAAGTTATTTTTACAATTTTTTTAAAACCTTAAAAACAAAAAAACATTATGAAGAAGTTATTTTTATCATCTATTTTTTTTATGTCATGTGCCTATGTTGGGTTTAGTCAGACGGCTGTAAAAATCCTTCCAAATTCAACTACGCCAGGGAATAGTGTGTTGATTGGTATTGGTGCTGGCACAACTTCTACTGGAGATGCAAATGTTCTTATTGGAAATCAAGCTG
This sequence comes from Arcicella sp. LKC2W, assembly GCF_034931005.1. Lineage (NCBI taxonomy): Bacteria > Pseudomonadati > Bacteroidota > Cytophagia > Cytophagales > Flectobacillaceae > Arcicella > Arcicella sp. LKC2W. Next base: position 58,950 of record NZ_JAYGIN010000010.1, on the reverse strand, counting down.
GTAGTTCATTAACAGGGGGAAATTATAATATGTACTTAGGTAGTCAAGCAGGTCAATTATCAACTTCTGCAAATCAAAATGTATTTATTGGTCATGCTACTGGATACAATTCTGCTACTGGTGTTTACAACACATTCATTGGTAGAACTGCTGGTTTTCAAAATACCAGTGGCACAGGTAATTCATTTATTGGGGTGTTCGCAGGAGGATTTGATGGATATAATGCATCTGGGGGTATATCGAACACCACAGGAAATTATAACACGATGATTGGTTTTAAAGCCTGTACAGGAGCATCAAATTTAACAAACGCAATGGCAATTGGGGCAAATGCAGTAGTATCAGCAAGCAATGCCCTCGTTTTGGGAGCTTCTGGAACTAAAGTAGGAATTGGCGTAACAGCACCACGGACAACCTTAGAAGTAAATGGTTCAACAATCATTGGCGGAGGTATCACAAGTTTGCCTACTGGTTACAACCTTTACGTAGCCAATGGTGTCATTACTGAAAAGATAACGATTGCAGCAAAAAACACAACGGCATGGGCAGATTTTGTTTTTGAGAAAAACTATAAACTCAGACCCTTAACGGAAGTAGAGAGTTACATCCAACAAAATGGTCATTTACCAGAAGTCCCTTCTACGCAAGAAGTACAAACCAACGGAATGAACTTAGCGGAGAATGATGCTAAATTATTGCAAAAAATTGAAGAATTGACTCTGTATATGATTGCACAGGATAAAAAAATAAAATTATTAGAAAAACGAATAGTTAAACGTAAATATTAATAAATATGAAAAAGGTAATTTGGTATTTGATTATTGTGTTGGTTGGGGTGTTGGCTTGTAAAAGTCAAATGGTTCAACCCGAAGTTACGAATTTTGAATTTGTAGGAGAAAGCACTGGTAATGCGTCTTTTAATGTCTCGCAATTAACGAATGATAAAAAGACAAAGTTGATTATCTCAGCAAATCCTCTAAAACTCAAAATAACGACAAAAGAACAGGTATATGATTTTAAAAATTATGCGAGTTCTTTGGATTTGAAAGCACAAATATTAGAGTATCAAGACCCTTTGAAAGGCATTTTGCCAGAAATTCCACCTTCAACCAATGTAAACTCCAATCCTATTATAAAGACTTGGAATGTAACAGAAGGAACAATAACAGTTCAACTCATCGAAGGACAGCCCTTAGAAAATCGTGATTGCTCGAATCCATATAAAATAACTGTGAAATTGTCAAATGTTAAATTTACAACAAATGATAGTAAAGAGGTTTTTATGCTTAAAACACAGCTATTTAAGGATTTTCGTGTTGGGTGGTGTCCTGAATAAACGATTCAGAAAATGAAATATTATTTTTTATTCGCAATGTGGGGTATTATTTTATCCTTTAATACTATTGCACAAAGACCATCAAATGATTGTGCATCCAGTACACCATCTATCAGTGTATTTAACAGTAATCAAACTAAAATAGACCAAATTAGATTATCTGGAGTTAACGATAATGGCATTACATATGTACCAATTAGAGTTAATATTATTAGAAGAAATGATGGAACAGGTGGAGCAACATTAGATATTATTAATAGAGGTTTAGCAAGAACAAATGCGTTATATATTAACTCAAATATTCAATTTTATTTTTGTGGAACAACTCCAAATTATATCAATAATACTACGTATTATGATTTCACAAATACAAATGAAGATGCTTTGGCTAACTCAAATGATGTAACCAATGCTATTAATTTTTATATAGTAAATTCGATAAATGTCTCAGGGTTTGGAGGTGCTTGTGGCTACGCTTATTATCCAACAACTGCTAATCCAAAAGCAACCAATAGAGTTTTTTTTGATGATGATTGTGTGGACTATTCTTCATTCCCTCACGAATTAGGTCATTATCTCAATCTTATACATACGTTTGATAGAGCAAATGGTGCAGAGTTAGTTACAAGAGGAGTAGGAGCAAATTGTACTACGGCTGGAGATTTATTATGTGATACTCCTGCTGACCCATACGGATTATCTGGAAATAACAGGAGTGGATGCTCATATACTGGAACGGCAGTAGATGCTAATAATCAAACATTTAGTCCATTGACAAATAATATAATGTCATATTATGATGTTTGCAGAACTTCTTTTACTACTGGACAATATAACAGAGCAAAGGATGGATTATTGTTAAGATTATCGCCTGCAACAACAGTTTCGGAGAGATATACTCTTGATTGTTCTGGCACAATTTTAACGGCTCCAAGTTCAGTAATAGCAACCATCAGTGGAACGAATGCAACCATTACTTGGACTGATAATTCAACTACTGAAATGGGTTTTATTATAGAGCGTTCAACATCATCAACAACTGGGTTTGTTGCTGTTGGTGGGGTTGCTCCCAATGTAACAACCTTTACAGATAATACTGTTATGACTGGTACAAGTTATTTTTATCGTGTAAGAGCATCAAATACAACAGATAACTATTCAAATGTAGCTTCTACTGGCGGTGCTTCATGTCCAGCAACTTTAACTTTAACAACTTCAATCAATTCTGGCTCACAAGTATTCCAAGCATCTAATAGTATTACCTCAACCAGTCAAATTTCTGGTACTGGTACTGATGTAACTTATCGTGCTGCTTCACAAATTGTGCTTAATCAAGGCTTTAAAGTAGGGTTGGGTTCTCTTTTTAAAGGTAGAATCTCTGCTTGTAATGTTAGTGCAAGACAAGCAAGTGAGTCAGCCCTATATGTAAATCAAGAAATCGAAGGAGTAGAATTATCAGCCTATCCAAATCCAGTATCAAATGGAGAAGTTATAATTCAATATACTCTACCAGAAGATGGAAACGCCAGTATCAATTTAGCCAATATGAGTGGTATAAACGTAAAAAATATTGTAGAAGAAAAATTTCACGAAAAGGGTACATACAAAGTAAAAGCTACTTTAAGTGACTTAAAAACAGGAATTTACCTTTATATTTTGCAAGGAGATAAAGTAAGATTAGCTAAAAAATTAGTAATAGAATAGAAGAAGAGTGCTAATTCTGTGCGTGATACAGTTTGTGGCTGTATCACGCTTTTGCGTATAATAGGTACTTACTGTCCAATCAATTTGAAAAACTCTTCGGAATAACTTTCACTCACAGGAATTTGAGCATTCCCGATTTTGATTTTTAGATTACGGATAGACTCGATTTTGTCTAAAGAAACAATAAATGATTTATGCACACGAAAAAACTCCAAAGAAGGTAATTTCTCTTCGATAGACTTCATCGTCATGCGGGTAACAATGGGTTTTGTGGAGGTATTGAGATGAATTTTGATATAATCTTTTAAACCTTCAATATAGGTGATTTCATCTATTTTTAATTTCACCAGAGAGTAATCTGCATTGACAAAAATGGTAGTTGGCTTAGTTTCCACAATAGTTTCAATGACTGTTGATTTCTGCTTCAAATTATGGAGTTCATAAGCTTTGTTGACAGCTTTTAGAAAACGTTCAAAATCAATAGGTTTTAATAGATAATCAACCACGTTTAGGTTAAATCCTTCTAAAGCATATTGTTTATAAGCCGTCACAAAAATCACCATTGGGCTATTGGGGAGACTTTGCAGAAACTGAACACCTGTAATACCAGGCATTTGAATGTCTAAAAATAATAAATCAATTTCTTGGTTTTGAAGCACTTCCATCGCTTCAAACGCATTTTTGCATCTTTTTACAAGATTCAAAAATGGAATCTTCTGAATATTATCTTCTATAAGGTCAAGAGCCAGATTTTCGTCATCGACGGCGATACAGTTTAGCATAGTTTTATGATTTTAAAGAGTAGCACAGACTTTAGTCTGTAATTTTTAAGTAATTTACCATAGCCGTCAGGTTAAAGGCTTTTTGAATTCTGACTTATTATTACTTAGACTGACGGTTATGTATGAGCAAATTACAAGCTAAATTTTATCCTACTCCTAACTAATTTCTAAATAAATTCCATAAAACTCATCTTCATCTTTAATACTGAGGTGATGATTTTCAGGATATAAAAGTTCTAATCTTCTTCTTACGTTAGCCAATCCAATGCCAGAGGCTTCGTCTTTTTCCTCTTTAAATTGTCGGTTTACTTTATTTTTTACTGAAAATATAATTCTATTGTCAACCGTATGTAAATCAATCTCAATAGTGGGATTTATAATCATTCCAACACCATGTTTAAAAGCATTTTCAACGAAAGGAATCAATAACATGGGTTCTATGGTTTTGTTTCCATTCAATTCGTTGGTATTAAAATTAATCTCAATGTCATCGCCAAACCGTAATTGTTGTAATTCAATATATGCTCTTAAATATTGAGCTTCTCTTTGAAGAGTAACTTTGGCATCATCAGATTCATAAAGCATATAACGCATCAAGTCTGACAGCTTAACTACCACAGGTTCAACCCGTTCTGGTTTTCGTCTCGACAATGAAACGATACTGTTCAAGACATTGAACATAAAATGTGGACTAATCTGTGAACGTAAGAATGATAATTCAGATTTCAATTTTTCAGTTTCTCGTTCTTTTTGCTCTTGTTCGTTCTTGAGATTATCTGATATAACTCTATAAGATGCACTTATGGCAAGGAAGAAAAGTAGTTGAAATGTTGAGCCTGTTCTGGGAATAAATTGTCCTGGGAAAAATATATCTTTAATCAATGTATGCAAAAGAAATACACCAAGCACCAAACCAATTGCTGAGAGTAAATATATCCAAATACCTTTTTTATGTAAAATTTTTGGAATCAATACTTGACTATTAAAATAAAAAAAAGGAACATTGATTAGAGCAAAAATGGTAAAAAACTCTGTCATGGAGAATGACTGTATTACGGCTTTTTTAGGTATTCCAGCAGGTGGAGCAGAATACTTTAGCAAAAAGGGTAAAGCCAACACAAATGCCCAAAAAGCAAGGTGCAAAAATATGGTTTGGTATTTAGGAAGTGTTTTGGTCATGGGATGTTTTTTTACAAATCTAATAAAACATAAGCATCAGAGAAATAAAATCCTTACGTGGCATGATTTTTTAACGACCATAGAACACTTTTGTGCGACCAGTCATTTCTAAAATAAAACAGGTTTCTACAAACTTGCAGAAACCTGTTTTCTATACCTAATAGAAACGATTTTGTTGATTACAAAGTACGTTTCATTTCTTTCATTTCGTAACATTCAATAATATCGCTTACTTCTAAATCATTGAAGTTTTTGATAGAAAGACCACATTCGTAGCCAAACTTAACTTCTGCCACATCGTCTTTGAAACGTTTTAGAGCAGAAATCTCACCTTCATGAATTACAACGAAGTCACGAATTACACGTATTTTGTTAGAACGTTTAACCGTACCATCCAATACATAAGAACCTGCAACTGTACCCACTTTAGAGATTTTGAATACATCACGAACCTCAATGTTTGCGGTAATTACTTCTTCAAATTTCGGAGCTAATAAGCCTTCCATTGCATCACGTACATCGTCAATTGCTTGATAGATAACTGAATAAGTACGGATTTCGATTTGCTCGTTTTCTGACAAACGACGTGCGTTTGTACTTGGACGAACTTGGAATGCTACAATTACTGCATCTGAAGCCGAAGCCAATAATACGTCTGATTCTGAAACTTGTCCAACACCTTTGTGGATAATTCTTACTTGTACTTCTTCTGTTGATAGTTTCAATAATGAATCCGACAATGCTTCTACTGAACCATCTACGTCACCTTTCACAATTACGTTCAATTCTTTAAACGCTCCGATTGCCTTACGACGACCGATTTCTTCAAGAGTAATGTGTTTACGAGTACGTAATGATTGTTCACGTAGAATTTGCTCACGTTTGTTTGCAATTTCACGAGCATCACGTTCATTTTCCATTACGCTCAGTTTATCACCTGCTGCTGGGGCTCCACTCAAACCTAATACTTGTACTGGTATTGATGGCCCTGCTTCTTTCAATTTATTACCACGATAGTCAAACATGGCTTTTACACGTCCGTAGTGAGCTCCTGCAAGCATCATATCACCTACTTTCAATGTTCCTGCTTGTACTAAGATGTTGGCAACATAACCACGACCTTTATCTAATGAAGCTTCCACAACTGTACCAACGGCACGTTTGTCTGGATTAGCTTTCAATTCTAACATTTCAGCTTCAAGCAATACTTTTTCAAGCAACTCATTTACACCCATACCTGATTTAGAAGAAAGTTCTTGAGTTTGGTATTTACCACCCCATTCTTCTACAAGGATATTTTTGATAGATAATTGCTCACGAATTTTTTCTGTATTAGCTCCAGGCTTATCAACTTTCGAGAACGCAAACACGATAGGTACACCAGCAACCATTGCGTGGTTGATAGCTTCTTCAGTTTGTGGCATCACGGCATCATCTGCTGCAATTACAATAATGGCAACGTCTGTTACTTTAGCTCCCCTTGCACGCATGGCCGTAAAGGCTTCGTGACCAGGTGTATCTAAGAATGTGATTCTACGTCCGTCATCTTGTTTTACTGAATATGCACCAATGTGTTGGGTAATACCTCCTGCTTCACCTGCGGCTACTTTTGCACGACGAATATAGTCAAGCAATGATGTTTTACCGTGGTCAACGTGACCCATAATCGTTACGATTGGAGCTCTTGATACTAAATCTTCAGGAGCGTCTGGTTCTTCGGCAATGGCAGCTTCAATTTCTTCTTCGGCAGATACAAATTGTACTTCAAATCCGAATTCTTCGGTAATTAAAGCAATTACATCAGCCTCAAGACGTTGGTTAATTGAAACGAACATTCCTAAACTCATACAAGATGAAATGATTTCGTTTACCGAAACATCCATCAAAGAAGCTAATTCGCTGGCTGAAATAAATTCAGTTACTTTTAAGATTTTTGCTTCTTCGTCTTCTGCTAATTGCCGCTGTTCATTTCTATCTGCACGGAATTTACGTTTTTCACGACGCTCTTTCGCACCAAAGTTCGACTTGTTTGACTGTCCTTGCAGACGAGCCATTGTTGCCTTGATTTGGTCTTGGATTTGCTTGTCAGTTACTTCACCTTTTGGTACTGGTTTTGCTCCTGCGTTGGCATTATTATTATTGTTGTTATTATTGCGATTTCCTTTATAGTTCGGGCTGTTCCCTGTTCTATTATTGTTGTTGTTATTATTGTTATTACCGCCTTGTCCTGATGTATTATTACCAGTTCCTGTATTAGCAGGTTTTTTAGGAGCGTTCGGGTCAACTGGGGCTCCGTCTTTTTTCGGACGAGGAGCTCCTTTTTCGTTACGAATTTCAGTTTCAGTAACTTTTGCTCCACCAGGTTTATCAATACGCTTACGTTTCTTCTTGTTATTATTGTTGTTATTACGGTTGTTTCCACCACGACCAGTTTCAACGGGTAATTCGATTTTACCCAAAACTTTCAATCCTCGTAATTGTTCACCTTTTGCTTCAATCAACTCTACCGCTGAAGTATCCTCTGGAATGGCATCATTACGTCCTAATTTCTGAGGTCTATTTTCTTGTTGCGTTTGTTGAGGATTTCTGTTTTGCTGATTTTGGTTATCCTGTTGTTTTGGCTGCTGAGGAGCATTGTTTCCGCTACCTTGTTGCTTATTCTGAGGATTTTGGTTGTTGCCGCCACCATGTTGTTTGTTCTGAGGATTTTGGTTATATCCACCACCTTGTTGTTTGTTCTGAGGATTTTGGTTATTTCCTCCACTACCTTGCTGTGGCTTGTTCTCAACAACTGGATTATTAGGCTGAGTTACTGGTTGTTCAGAAGCTTTAGGTTGTACTACAACCTCCGCAACTGGAGTTTTTTCTACTACTGGTTGCACGACTTCTGCTACTGGTTTTTCAACGATTGGGGCTTCTATTACTGGTTTTTCAATTACCTCTGGTTTAGCTTCTACCACGATTGGCTTCGGAGCTTCCTCAATTTTTACAGGTACTATCACTGGTTCAACCGCTTTGGGTTGTTCTATTATCACAGGTTTTTCTTCTACTACCACAGGTTTTACTTCTTCCACCTTTGGTGTTTCTATTTTCGGCTCTGGTTTTGGTTCTACAACTGGTTTTGGAGGAATTACATTTCCTTTTGCATCCAGTTCTACTTTACCAATAATTTTAAGCTGAATCTCTGCTTTTGCAACAATTTTCTCTGGTTCTGGAGCTTCTTCAACTTTTGGCGTTTCTGTTGGCGTAGTCACCGCAGGTTGAGTTTTTGCACCTTCACGAGAATATAAAGGCAAATAATCATCATCTTGTCTCTTCACAGGGACAACAACTTCTTCTTCGTTAGCTCTTGGAGCTGGAGCAGATTCTTTTAGCAGATATTCTGCACCGAATTCTTTTGCGACGATTTTTAATTGTTCAAAATTTAATTTGGCGTTTGGGTTATTTTCTACCCGATGTCCTTGAACAGATAGCTTTTGTACGATGGTTGAGGTACCTACGCCAATTTGCTTTGCCACAAGGCTCAAACGCATCATTTTATCTTCTGCCATACTTTTTGATTGATACTTTTCTATAATAATGTTGGATTTTGAGTGATTGAATGATAGAATAGCTTTGATGGGTAAGTGAAATGAATACAACGACTATTCTATCATTCTATCACTTACTCATGCTACATTACTCAAACTCTGAACGCAAGATTGACAATACTTCCTCTACTGTTTCTTCTTCGAGTTCAGTACGACGAATCAATTCGTCGCTATTTAAAGCCAGAACTTGCTTGGCTGTATCCAAACCGATTTTGTGTAATTCTGCAATTACCCAATCTTCGATTTCATCAGAGAATTCTGATAAGTCAACGTCTTCGTCGTCAATCTCGTGTTCTTTAATATCACGATAAACGTCTAATTCGTAACCCACTAATTTACCAGCTAATTTAATGTTTTGTCCACCTTTACCGATTGCCAATGATACTTGGTCGGGTTGTAAATACACCGCAATACGCTTTTTCTCTTTATCAACATTCATTGAACTTACTTTGGCTGGGCTTAATGCACGACCTACTAAAAGTTCAAGGTTTTCTGTGTAATTAATTACGTCGATATTTTCATTCTGTAATTCACGAACAATTCCATGAATACGTGAGCCTTTCATACCTACGCAAGCTCCTACTGGGTCAATACGGTCGTCATAAGATTCTACTGCTACTTTTGCACGTTCACCTGGTTCACGTACAATTTTACGAATCATGATTTGACCATCGTAAATTTCAGGAATTTCTTGTTCAAACAAACGCTCTAAGAATACTGGCGATGTTCTTGAAAGAATAATCTTTGGTGTTCCATTATTCATATCTACTTTATGAATAACTGCTTTTACAGATTCTCCCTTTTTGAAACGGTCTTTCTGAATCATCTCTGATTTTGGAAGGGTCAATTCATTACCTTCACCGTCTGTGATGATAAACTCTTTTCCAATAATCTGATAAACATCTCCCGAAACCATTTCACCTACTAAGTCTTTGTATTTTTCAAAAAGACCTTCTTTTTCTAAATCTTTGACTTTCTGAATAAGTGTTTGACGTGCGGTTTGAACAATTCTACGACCGAAATCTTCTAATTTAACTAATTCTGCTACTTCTTCGCCAATTTCAAAATCGGGTTCAATTTTTTTAGCTTCTTCCAATGGAATTTTATCATAATCCCAAATGTCTTCTGAATTGTCATCAACGATTTCACGAGTACGCCACATTTCTAAGTCGCCACTTTCAGGGTTGATGATAACGTCAAAGTTTTCATCAGTTCCATATCTCTTACGAATCATCGTGCGGAATACGTCTTCCAGCACTTTTATCATCGTCGGACGGTCAATGTTTTTTTCTTTTGCAAAATCCGCAAACGACGAAATTAATTCTGCACTATTCATCTTTTCATAATTTTAAGGATAATTGTATTCAGTATTATGTATTGAGTACGATGTATTACGGAAATGGGACAAAATTACTGAACCTATATTTCTTAATACTTAATACTTGATACTTCGTACTATACACAAAACACCTATTTAAACGATATTTGTACTTTGGCTTGTTGAATATTTCCAAATGGAATAACAATGCTTTCTTTGGGTTCAACTTTTTTGCCCTTTGATTTCTTAACTTCTTCTTTAAAAACGATTCCTTCATCAGTTACGTTCTCCAACGTTCCATCTTTCTCTCCTTCAACTAATTGAATTTTTAGATTACGACCAATATTTTTGATGTATTGGCGTTTGAAAGTAAGTGGCTGGTCTATTCCTGGTGAGGATACTTCTAAATTGTAGGCATCTACGATAAGCTCGTTGGTTTCGATGAAATGTGCTAATCTGCGACTAATGGATGCACATTCTTCAATTTTGATACCTTCGTCTGTATCCAACAGAATGGTAATGTTTTGACGAGTTTTGCTGGCTGTTACTGTTACCTCAACCACGAAGATTCTGTCATCTTCCAAATAGGGTTGGAGTAATTCGATTATTTTTTCTTTGGTCATTCAATTATTGTAACACAGACTTTAGTCTGTCCGTTTGTCCGATTTACAGACTAAAAGTCTGTGTTACGGAACACCTTATCAAAAAAACAAAAAAGAGGGATTAACGACCCCTCTTTCTTTAAATTCTTCGCAAAAGTAGTGAATTATTAATCAAAAAGCAAGTATTTCTTCGTCTGTCTTGAAGATAAAACCTTGATTTATATCAGATTGCTAAATTTGAGACGATAAAATGATATTTTTTAAATTAATCGTCTCAAATTTACCGTTGTGAAGAATATATCATTTCCTCTTTTTACCATTAAGTTGATAGGTTTCCCTTCGCCTTTCTGAAATATTTTATAAATTTCACTAATGGTAACATCTTTTGATGATTTGTTATTGATGAAAATGACTCTATCTCCTTGTTGTAAACCTGCTAATTCGGCAGGGGAGTTCTCAATAATTCTATCAACCATAAATTCGTGATAATCTTCTCCTCGTGCCATCAATTCTATGCCACTCATGTTGTGTTCAAAAGGCTCTTTCATGCGGCGATTGATGGGCTTCAAAACGATGTATTGGTCACGGTAGTTGAAGGTGACTTTAAATCGTCTCAAAAATTCACATCCAATATTGCCTTGTCGCTCGGTAAGGTCAACTCCTCTAATTCGGTAAGAAGCACTATCTGGGAAAGAAGCTACTAAGTTTTTTATCTCGAATTTCCCTATTTTCAACATTGGGATTCTACCTAAGTTTCCGTTAATGATACCACTAAGACCACGCCCCAACTGTGCTTTTACTATTTTTTCAGGCATGGGAATACTATTTTTCTGATTTGCATCCAACGAAATGGCATGACCAGCTCCTGTATCCAAAATTACTTTTAGGGGTAAATTTTGGGTGTCATTAATTAATTCAATGGTACTTAAATAAGGTTTGTTTTCCTCAATAGTAATGGGGAATCTTTCGCCTTTGCTTGGTTTGTATTTATAATGTTCGGGGTTTTCCAGAATGAGTTCATTGGTTGAAAAATCAATAGTAACGGCAAAACGATTGAATATCTCATAGCCGATGATGCCGTGAACGGGTCGTCCCACAAATTCACTTAATTTGAGAACATCGTCTTTGATGACAACTAAATTTTGACGATAACCAATCATTTCTCCCATCGTGATGGTGTTATCCAACACAATTCCTGCTTCAATGCTATTTCCTTCTCCTACACCTGCAATGCTCACATTCCTTGTATATTTCATCCGTTGTTGCTGGACAATATTTGCATCCGTTAGAATAATTGAACTAACGCCTGTGTCTAAAATGAACCGCAATGTGTCTGAGTTATTGACTTTTACGGGTACTATCACTAAATTTGCTTGAAATTCAAATGGAATTCTCGTTATCTTCCGCTTTTTAATGAGTTGAAAGCCAAATTTTTCATCAGAAACCGCCTTTAATTTTACTTTTTCTTGGGTTGAATTTTGCTTTTTGGTTGAATTTATTTGTTTCTCAGAATCTAAACGTTGTTTTGTTTCAAGATTTGGACTCCATTTATTTGGGAGAATATCTTGTACTTTACAATATCCTACAACTGGGAGCATTGTAATTGCCATTATTTTTAACCAAAATAATTTCATGATTATCTAATAGAGAATAATGTTGAGATTGCAAATTGCTGTGATTGTTTCGTCCGTTTTGTTTCGTAGTAATATAAGACTTGTCCTAAAATTTTAATACTAATATAAAGTAAAATTTATGAATATTCAAATATTTAATGTTGATTTTTAGATATTTGAAGCTAAAATGAACCATAACCCCCCTAAAATCATGATTAATGTTCTCCGTAAAGTAAGTGTAGTTCTTGCGTTAGCGATTATGGTTAGCTCGTGTGTGAGTCAAAAGCAATACACTGAGTTAGCAAAAGACAAAGACCGTCTTGATGTAAATGTCGAGAGGGCTCATAAAGAGATTCGAGAATTGAAAGAGGTAAAACTTACCTTAGAAGACCAAATTAAAGCGAAAAACGTAGAGATTACGAAGCTCGAACAACAAGTAAATATTTTTAAACGTCAGACTGACGAGATGGGTGCAAAGTTCAATGTATTGGACGAACAAATGAAGAAAATGACGGTGGATTTAGAAGCAAAGAAGTCTGAAAGTGCTTCATTGATTGCAAGTTATGAACAAAAAATTACAGAATTGCAAATTGCTAATGCAGCAATGGCTTCTCGTAAATCAAGTACAAAGAGAGGGAAAGTAAAGCGTGCAAAAGTAGCCTTGCCAGCTGTATTGAAATTGTAATTGAAGATTGTGAGCGGAGGCTTTTAGGGGTTCGCTTGATACAGTAAAATGCTTGATGTAATAAAATCTTAATCTCAGAATTTATTACATCAAGCATTTCTTTTTTTATCGGTAAGATTAATTAGAACTCAATTTCTATCCGATTAACACCTAAGCTATCAACCGAAAACGTTAAATATTCTGATTTCTCTATTTTATTAATCAGAAAAGACTTTTGGTTACCATTTACTCGTAAACTTATCGTTTTTTTGTGTTGAGGTAATAAAATTTCTATATCCGCTAATGTGCCTGTGCCTGTATAAATTATCACTATTTTATTATCTGTATGTTTGTATTGGTAGGTGATGTAACCTCCTGATGCTTCGTATTTTACGGTTACAGATACTTCTTTTTCACCAGTTGATTCCCAGCGAGGAGATAGTTTTACTCGTTCAAACATTGTTGTAGCGTCTTTCACGCCTGCCAAACCTTCTAAAAGTGCATAAGTTACGGCAGCAGCACCCCAACGGTCTGGAATTCCGAAAGATAAATCATCTTTTGAGGTGTCTTTCCCTTTCAACTCAATGACCGAATCTCCTAAAGTTATTCCCGCAATCATCCAACGAGAGGTAGAGTTTTTCATGCCAAAAAGCTCAATCGACAGGATTGTTTTGTCAGGATTAGGATTAATGATTTGGGTAATACCTAAACCCACAAAAGGTGATTTTTTGTTTTTCCCAAACCATGCTACTTTAAAATTAGCTTTATCCTGAGGAAACCACCAATTTCCAATTTTATCGCCATGAATATAGTCGGTAAATGTAGAGCCATCACTGTAACGTATTGTCAGCATTCCAATCATATCTCCTTTTGAATGTGCATGAAGAAGACAAATGGTTGCCGCTTTTTTGCTAATTAATAGAGCAGTTGAAATTTGATAGTCTTTTTCAATATCATCAGAAAGAACGATGCACCCTTTTTCAGCATTATCTAAAGGGTCGGTTATTTGAAAGGGTATTCCTAAAAATGAATGTTGTCCTAAAGGAATATTGGAAGCGTCATTTTCTTCACCATCGCCATTCCAACCTGGCACTCCTTGACTGCCTTTTCCAGCAAAGTCTGCATTGGCAGATTTTGCTAAACTTATTGGGGTAAAATTGCCAGTTTTGGATTCAGTAATTTCTCCTTTATAAGTAGCATGGAGGTAATCATCATGTTTACGAGCAAGATTAAGGGTTCTATTTAAGATGTCCACTCCATAAGTTTCATAACCATGTTGGAATGCCCCATGAGCCAATTCTCCTGCCACGATGGTACTTACGCCACCGTTTATAAATTCCCATTTTTTGGCATCTTTCTGAAAGCCATGTTCAAATGGAGGGTAGATATTGTACCATTCCGCCACTGAATTTTTGGGCATTTCACTTCTTACTTTTTGGTATTCATTCAAAATGCCAAGAGCTTGCAGATGCGTTGCACCACGGTTGAGAGCATAAGCATTTGAAAGTGAAAGTTGTTCGTTGGGTTTTGTTTTACCAATATTTCGCTTCTGAAAAAATTGGGGGTCTTCTGGGATAAAATGAGTATAATGCTGACCGTTCCAAGCTAATTTATCTAAACGGTCTTGAATATTTTTTGCTTCCTGCTTGAAGTAATTCCCCTCTTCTTTTCTGCCACTTACCAAAAGCATTTCAGCCAACATCCGATATGCCGAAATCAAACCAGTATTATCGCCAAACATAATGCCGAAATCGGTTTTTTCATTAATCAACATACTGGCACCGTTGGTAGCTTTGGTATCATATTCGTGCTTAAAATTCCAAGTGTCAATGGTAAAAGCACGTTTGACTAACTGATATTTTTGCGACCATCGAAAAGTATCTGTCGTCAGATATTTTACCGCTTTGATGGCAGAATCAAGGTTTTCTCGCATCCAAGCATTATCGCCAGTTGCTTTCCAAGATTCATATAAACATTGCACAAATAAATATTCTACATCAGCCTCAATAGGTTGGCGTTTTAGTTCATAAGTGCCATTTTCTACTTTTTTGATAAAATTATCTTTTGTCAAAACCGAATCCCACCAATTAGGTTCTTTAGTTCTGGGAGCAATGTTATCCCAAATCATTCCGTCTTCTCGTTGATTATTGGCATATAAATCGAATCCATCTTTAAGGTTTGGATTGAAATATTTCATTGCCTTCAACGTATGCGTATGGTCACGAAGCCAACCCACGAAGACTTTGTAAATTCGTCCATTAAGGCGATAGGCAGACATTTCTCCAAATTCGCCAACCATTGACCAATAAAGTGTCTGTAATAATTCCTTATAAATACCTGCACTATCAATGATTTCTGTCTGACAATTGACAGAGAAATATATAGAGTCAATTCTGTCACCGTTATTATTTCTAAGCTCACAAAAATGATTTCCTAATGCTCCACCTGCTCTAAAAGTAATAGAACTGACTTTGCCTTCGCCTTTACGGTACATCCTAAAACGTCCATCACGAATGAAAAAATAACCTGCTTCTGTAGTCGTAATTGTCACAACATCAAGGGGTTTGATAACTTGTCCTTTTTCGTGAGATGTAATGATTAATTTACCATTTTGACTTTCAATTGGAAATATGACGGTTGGATTTTGGGCAAAACTTGAGAAGCCTATTCCAGAGATTAGGGAGGTAGTTTTAAGGAAATTTCGACGACTTTCGTGGTTCATCAGATACACAATAATTTAAATTGAGGCTTATGGTTGGTAGTATTGTGGTTTTTCGGGCGGGAAAACACGGAGCGGAATGGAATTACGAAATAACGAAATTTTAACTTAGCGAGCAAAGAAAATTTGCATTTTCGGCATTCTGGGTTTTACTTTGCATCATCAAATCAATATCCTCCGAGAGTATCCTCTCATTAGGTAGTTGATTTATAAAGAAGAAGGGAGAGAATAGGCTCAATGAACTTCTGGCAACCTACCAAGTCGTTATGGCAAGGTGCTAATTCCTACCTGTTTTGGTTATTAGTTATTAGTTATTAGTGATTAGTGTTCAGCTTGAACCAATCACCAATCACTAATCGCCAATCACTATCTCGGGAAATATAAACCAATTACGATTCAATTCCAGCCTTTAATTTTTGCTGTAAATTATTCGTCAGGTTTAATTATTTATTATTCGATGTTATTTATTCGATGTTTGTTTTTCGTTGTTCGATGTTAGCGTCGAATTTCTGAATATCAAAGAACGAAAATCTAACATCTAAAAAAACATCTAAAAAAATGACATTAGAACAATTACAGTATCCCGTTGGAAAATGGGCTGCGAAGGAAAGCTATTCTTCGGAGGAAATTCAGCACAATATTGCGGAGGTTTTGGCGTATGCTTCGAAATTCAAAGAATTAACCCAAAATCTATCGGAAGAAGATTTAGAAAAAACGTATCGTGAAGGTTCTTGGACGATTCGTCAGGTGATTCATCACGTAGCGGATACGCATTTGTGGCATTTTATCAGAATTAAACAAGCTTTAACGGAAGAAAATCCCGCAGGTGTTTTTGGGAATGTAAACGCTTTGGCGATTTTGCCCGACACACAAAAAGCCCCCATTGCAGACTCTTTACAGATGATTGAAAGTACGCATAAACGTTACGCTTATGTATTTTCAAATATTCCATCAAGCGATTATGGACGTACCTATTATCATCCATTCCGACAAATAAATGTAACTGTTCCACAGGCATTGGATATGACCGTTTGGCATTCAAGACATCATTATGGGCATATTTTGATTGCGTTGGGGAAATAGGCAAAACCTTGACAAATTTGCAATCGGATTACAGATTTGTCAAGGTTTTGAGTTTTTTTAATAGTTCCGTTCTGCATTAACGACAGTAAAATAAAACTAAATATATGTCAAAAAAGGGCAGAAGAGTTCCATACGAAGAATCTTATTTAGAGGAAATAAGTAAAGAATTTTCAAAAAATGAAGAATCTGAGAATGTATTTGATGAATTATTAATAACCATCAACTGTGGATTATGTAATTCTCTCGAATTGCATGAAAAAAGATGGTTTTTCCATATTGCTTCTGGAAATTATGAAATCTTCAAAAACAGTTCTAAGTATAGCATAGATTTGAAACCTCTGTTAGAATTAGCTTGTTTCGATGATTTTAAATTTAGGCAAGTTTTTAGCGATTATTATAATGACTTAGATGGATATAAAATTAATTCTAAATTCAAAGTTGATTATGAAAAAACTCTTCAAACATACGATTCGAATTTAGGGACTTTTGAATTAGTAGTTAAAGCAACTCCAATATCTGTTTTTGAAAAGGAAGCAGATATTTTATACCTAAATGCCAAATTTGAAGAATGGTCTTCAATCATTAATAACCATAAAGATGCAGGAGATATTTTATTGAATCGTTTAATTCATTATACAAATACCTTTAAAAATGAATTTATTGAGAATAGAGGCATGGGATATTTTTGGATAAAAACTCATAAAAGAATACTTCTTTTGCGTTCTAAATACATGTATATTTCAGGTAAACAAATATTCAAAGATTCAAAATATTTTGAGATAAATATTGGACAAAACAGGATTGAGTATAACTATGAAAGTCATTGCCATGTTGCTGTAAAACATTTCTCATTAGGTGTTGGGATAAATGATAAATCTCACTTTTATAAAGATTTTGACCTGACTAATATTATAAATTTGTTGCCCAAAATATTTTCTATTGCTAATAATTTACACATTTTTAATGAATCAATTATTGCTTCTAAGGATGCTAAATCTTTCTTTTTTGAATATAATAGTCAAGTATATGCTTTATGGGTATGTGAAGGAAAAGGAAGACAAGTTAGGTTTATAGAGGTTACATCATTTTATCCTACGGAAGGAAACAAACATATAGAAATATATTCAAAATTGACTAAAAGTAATCCAGTAATATTAGAGGGAAAAAGTTTGGCTTTTTTTCATTAAAACAATTTGTATCTAGAACATAAAATCTAATTTTTAGAAAAAAACTATGAGTAGGAGAATTCCCCCTTTGAAGGGGGTAGGGGGATGTAAAATCATGAATATCACATAACTAATTCACTATCAATCAACCATGAAAAATAAAATCATTCCCTATAATCCTAAATTGAAAGAATTAGCCCGAGAACTACGTAAAAACTCTACGCTTTCAGAAGTATTACTTTGGCTGAAAATAAAAGGAAAAACGATGGGAGTAGAATTTCATCGACAAGTCCCGATTGATAATTTTATCGTTGATTTTTATTGTCATGAACTAATGTTAGCCATTGAAATTGATGGTAGTAGCCACGATGATAAACAAGATTACGACCAAAATAGACAACTAATTTTAGAGAATTTGGGCGTTAAATTTATTCGATTTAGAGATATTGATGTGAAGCGGAGAATAGGATGGGTTTTGGAGGAACTTATGATTTGTGTGGAGGAGTGTAGAGTTTCTGAGGATTCGTAGTTTTTACATCCCCCTGCCCCCTTCAAAGGGGGAGTTTGTGGCTCGTAGATTTTAAATAAGATGTAATGTATTGGCATTCAAAATTTTATGGAGTTTTTGTAAAACTATATACTTTATTTATCTGTCAATTAGCCTAAAATATTTACCAAAATATCAGTTCGTTTTTTGTGACAAACTGAAAAATTAATAAAATTGAAAACGACTACTTTCAAATACAATAAACCCTTCCAATTAGAAGCAGGAGGTATTTTGCCAGAAATTGAACTGGCATATCAGGCATTGGGAGAAATTAATGACGATTGCTCAAACGTTGTGTGGGTGTGCCATGCCTTTACAGGTTCTCAGGATGTGGAGGATTGGTGGCAAGGTTTGGTGGGGCGTGGAAAATTATTTGACCCTGATAAGCATTTTATCATTTGTGTAAATGTTTTGGGCTCACATTATGGAAGTACGGGACCACTTTCGGTAAATCCTGCAACGGGCGAACCGTATTTCCATAATTTCCCTTTAATCACGATTCGAGATATTGTTAATTCGTTTGATTTACTGCGTGAACACTTGGGGATTCATCAAATTTATACGTGTATCGGTGGATCATTGGGTGGTCAACAGTCAGTAGAATGGGCAATTTCTCAACCTGATTTGATTGAAAATCTGATACTTATTGCCACAAACGCACAACATTCTCCGTGGGGAATTGCTTTCAATGAGTCGCAAAGAATGTCGATAGAAGTTGACCCAACTTGGCAGGAAAGTCACTCGCAAGCAGGTATCAAAGGAATGATGGCAGCAAGGGCAACGGCGTTGATTTCTTACCGAAATTATGAAACCTATAATGTAACCCAAGCCCGAAAAGACGAGCCTTTAGGAAAGTCACACCGTGCCGTTACTTATCAGCGTTATCAGGGTGAAAAATTGGCACAACGTTTCAATGCGTTTTCGTATTATGTACTCTCGCAGGTGATGGATTCGCAGGATGTGGGGCGTGGGCGTGGTGGAGCTATTCAGGCATTATCACAAATAAAATCTAAAACATTGGTGATGGGTATTAAGTCAGATGCCTTGTTTCCGATAAATGAGCAGGCATTTTTGGCAAAACATATTCATGGAGCAACCTTCCAAGCATTGGATTCTTTGTATGGTCATGATGGCTTTTTGATTGAAAGTCAACTGATTACAAAGGCAATAAAACTATGGCAAAAATTTGTCAAATTTGATGTGAATCCGATGTATGATTTCTTTAAGGGTTTGGAAAAGAAGGTAGCGGCGAATAGCATTCGCCAATCGGTGTGACAACTGGCTACATAAAAATATTGACTGGCGAATGCTATTCGCCACTACACAAATTATTAATTCAAATGAAATCTACAAAAAGTCGAAAATCTATAAGGTTGCAAGGGTTTGATTATGCTCAAAATGGATGGTATTTTATCACAATTTGTATAAAAGGGTTTGAAGAATTATTGGGAAAAATTTCAAATGATGGTATCTTTATCCCAAATGAGACAGGGAAAATAGTTGAGGAAACGTGGCTTTTGACCTCGCAGATTAGACCTACTGTCGAGTTAGATATTTATCAAATAATGCCCAATCACTTTCATGGGATAGTCGTGATTGGTAGCAAAAACTCTCCACCACTAATTCAGAGGTTTCCTGATACCCATAATCCACCCTCTAAATTTCAATCGCCCAAAAAAACTATTGGAGCAATCGTCAGAGGTTTCAAAGGAGCATCTACTAAACTAATAAGACAGAATATTACAAGAAATTTTGAGGAGAAAATATGGCAAAGAAATTACTATGAAAGAATTATTAGAGATGAAGCTGAATTGAATAGAATTAGAAATTATATTGCAAATAACCCCAAAAGATGGCAGGAGGATAAAGAGTTTTTTAAAAAGTTATTAGACAAAATGGCGAAAGGTAGTGGCGAATAGCATTCGCCAATTGGTATGATAACGCAAGCAATGATACAGCTCGTTTCCAACTCAAATTCGTAGTGGCGAATAGCATTCGCCAATTGGTATGATAACTGGCGAATGCTATTCGCCTCTACCAAAAAGACGTTTTTTATGCCAAGCCTTCGGGTTTTTAGTATGTAAATTCATAAGCCAAATATAGACCAGCACACTACTAAAAACCCCAATAATAACTCCGCCTAAAATGTCCTCTGGAAAATGTTGAAATAGATAACATCTTGAATAACCCGTTAGCCAAGCTAATGTTACGAAGACAAAACCCCAATTTTTATTTCTTGCAAAAAGCGTAAGCATGGTAAAAATGGCAAAAGCCGTAGTGGTATGTCCCGACGGAAAACTGAGGTGAATATTAATATCTACCCCTTCTACAAAATGCCAATTTGCTTTTATATCTTTGAAAAAAGCGAGAGGTCTTAAAGTGTTAAAAAAGAATTTTAATGAAGTTGAAAGAATCGTGCTTAAAACCAAAGAAGCCGTAAAAATCAAGGCTCTGTTATAGCTCACAAACAAAAATAGTAAAATAGTTGCCGCCCAAAACCATCCTTCTCCCAACTGAGTAGCTCCCCAAAAAAAGTAATCCGCCCACAAAGCATTGTGCGAATTAATAAATTGCATTTGTTCTAATTTGGTAGTCGTCAGTACGCACGCCAAAACTATAAGCCAAATAATGACGGTTGGAACGAAAAAAGATAGATTTTTTTGAAAAATTTGCTTCATTTCACAAAGTTCGGAACGGAATGTGTTTATTCAAAATAGAGATAGATTTACTTTGTGAGTAGCACAGGTTTCCAACCTGTTAATTTTACGTTGTTTTGACAGGTTGGAAACCTGTACTACTGAATCTTAAACCGCCATTACATTGAATAAAATTGCATTTTTCCTTTTAATGTGCTTGACCTCAGTCACTTTTGCTCAAACTATTTTGCCCGAAAGTAACATCGCTGAGATGGAATTGAGTTTGAATAAAATCAACCTCATACATCGTTTTTTGCCTGTTTTAACGGGTGAAGGTTTTACAATTGCCATTAAAGAAAATAAAATTGATTCTTTGGATATTGATTTTCAAGGGCGTTTAGTTCGCTCGACTTTAACATCGGCTTTATTCTCAAATCATGCGGCGGACATGGCAACGATAATGGCGGGAGCAGGGAATAATTCGGCTTCCAGAAAAGGCATTGCTTGGAAAGCCAAAATTATGTCGATTTCCTTTGCTAAACTTTTACCTGAGTCGGACGATTTTTATAGAAAAAATCAAATATTTCTTGAAAATCACTCCTATGGGACTGATATTCAGAATGTTTATAATACAAACTCCATTGCTTACGATGCTTCAATTAATCGTTTGAATGATGTTTTACACGTTTTTTCTTCGGGCAATTCGGGGAATATTACGCCAACTGATGGCAATTTTAAAGGCATTGCCAATTACTCAAATCTCACAGGAAGTTTCAAGCAAGCTAAAAATATTATTGCCGTCGGGGCGGTAGATTCTGTTGGAAAAATAGAAACTCGTAGCTCTCGTGGGCCTACGTATGACGGGCGTTTAAAACCTGAATTGGTAGCTTTTGGACAAGACGGAAGTTCGGGAGCGGCGGCTTTGGTTTCGGGAGTGGCTACGCTTTTACAACAACAATTTGCACGAAATAGAAATAACGTAAAACCGCCTTCACATTTGGTAAAAGCACTTTTGATAAATAGTGCGGAGGATGTTGGCACAAAAGGCATTGATTATCAAAGTGGTTATGGAAATGTAAATGCTTTTGCAGCGGTTCAAACACTCAATGCGGGACGGTTTTTTACGGGAGAAATTACCAATGGTGTAAGTCAAACCTATTCTATTTCTATTCCTTCCAACGTAAAAAACTTGAAAATTACCTTACTTTGGAATGATTTGCCAGCTACCGAAAAAGCCACGATTGCTTTGGTAAATGACCTCGATTTATCCGTCGTTTCTCCAGAAGGACAGCGGGTTTTGCCTTGGGTTTTAAGTGTTTTCCCGAATGCCGATTCATTGAAAAAACTGCCCGCTCGTCGCAGAGACGGTTTGAACAATGTGGAACAAATTACGCTTCAAAATCCTTCTTCGGGAAAATATTCGGTAGTTATTTTAGGTTATAAAATTCCGAAAGGAAGCCAAACATTTTCAGTGGTTTATGATTGGGAATTGGGCGATGAATTTCAATGGCAATTTCCGCAAAGTCAGGATAATTTAACGCCCAATGAGAATAACTTAATTCGCTGGAAATCAACATTTTCGGAGACAAAAGGAGTTTTGGAGTATTCGCCCAATGCAGGGCGTTCTTGGCAACGAGTGGGCGATATTGATTTGTCGAAAGGTTCATATCGTTGGAAAGTGCCAAATTTGTTTTACACGCCCGCCCGTTTGCGTATGAGTGTTGCTAACAAAGCATTTTTGAGCGATACTTTTAGCGTTTCAAAACCTTTAGAAATTAAGTTGGGCTACAATTGCCCTGATTCCCTTTTATTGTTTTGGAATACGCCAGAATTCATCAATCGCTACGTAATTTATCAGTTAGGAAATCAATATTTAGAGCCAATTATTCAGACTAATCGTTCTTCAAATGTTATCAATAAAAAGAAATATGGAGTTAAATATTTTGCCGTTGCTCCCATTTTAGATAACGGAAAGTTAGGACGTAGAAGTAATGCCATAGCCATTGATAATCAAGGAGTAGGGTGTTTTTTGAGGTCGTTTAATGTGGATAATTTAGACG
This sequence comes from Arcicella sp. LKC2W, assembly GCF_034931005.1. Taxonomy (NCBI): domain Bacteria; kingdom Pseudomonadati; phylum Bacteroidota; class Cytophagia; order Cytophagales; family Flectobacillaceae; genus Arcicella; species Arcicella sp. LKC2W. The sequence goes on along the minus strand of NZ_JAYGIN010000010.1, from coordinate 35,951 downwards.
ATAAAAATGCTCAACTAAGTGCAGAATTATCAACATTGAACCAAGTCAAATATCTTGTTTTTCAAAAATTAGAAGGAACTGAATTTAAAGATTTGTACAGTTTAATTCCAACCCAAAATCGTTTAAAATATCAATATGAAAATGGACTATTGCAAGGTGAAAATACGTATCGATTGAAAGTAGTTTTTCAGAATGGGAGCGAAGGCTTTTCCAATAACGAAACCGTCTTTTTCTTTGCCGATAATCAATATATTTTGTATCCAAACCCGATTAGAAAGTACGATGATTTGAAATTTAAGCTCAAAAATCCAACGAATGAAATTTGGCAATTGTACGATGGGAGAGGAGCGTTGATTTTACAAAAAGAATTACGGAATATTGATGAAATCGAACCAATAAATTTGCCGTCGGGAATGTATTATTATGTAATTTTGAGTGATAAAAAAATAATGGCTTCGGGTAAATTGGCGGTCGAGTAAAACGGTTACTATTTACTGAAATATTTAATCCTAAACTCAAAATGACTTCTAAATTCCTGCTTACTTTACTTATTTTTGCTGTTATTTCTTCGGAAAAATTAGTTGCACAAACTGCTCTTCCTTCCAAAATTGATTCCTTTCTCAAAACGCAAATTAAACGTCCTTTCAACGGCATTATTTTGATTTCCCAAAATGGAAAAATGCTTTATTCCAAAGTGCAAGGTTACGAAAATTTAGAAACTAAAAAGCCTTTGGTGCTTGATAATCAATTTGTTGTGGGTTCAATCAGTAAGCAAATGACAGCCGTTGCGGTCTTGCGAGAATTTGAAAAAGGGAAAATTGAGCTTCATGTTCCTGTACGTAAATATTTGCCAGAAATGCCACAAATTTGGTTGGATTCAATCACGGTTCATCAATTATTAAATCATACTTCAGGCGTAATGGATTGGAATAAACCCTTGAAGTTCAAGCCGTCAACGGATTTTTCATACTCAAATGTTGGCTACGAATTATTGGCGAAAATTGCCGAGAAAGTTTCGGGGAAATCTTACGCAGTTTTAATGGGTGAAATCTTTAAAACGTGTGGAATCCAAAACTCGATGAGTCCAGCCTTAAACCAACATAAACAATTGGTAAACAGCTATGTAGAAGACTCGACGGGAAAAGTCAAACTGGTTAAAGGACTTTTGCTTGACTTAGGTATTCCATCTGGAGGCATGATTTCGACGGCTAAAGATTTACTATTATGGAATAAAAATCTGCACGGAGGCAAATTACTTTCCAAGAAAAGCTACGATTTAATGACGACCGCTTCCTCTTCGAGAAACCATTTTATTTTCGGAAAAGTAGATTATGGTTACGGATTCCAAATTGACCGAAAAGGAAAAACCTTAGAAATTGGACACAGTGGTTATGCAACGGGTTTTGCCTCTGCCAATTTTTATTATCCCGAAACCAACACAAACCTCATCATTTTAGAAAATATCGCTTGGGATGCCGATAATTTTAAAGATACCTTCAAGCATCACGTAGAGATTCGGAAGATTTTGGGTGGAGGGACTGAAACAAGATAAAACAGGATTGTGAAATTTGCTCATCACGTAATTTTGTTTTGCTTTTAAACATTTGTTATAGAGAGGTAAAACACTTATTTTTGATTTAAAAATGAATAGATTATGACCGTGCAAATACATTCTGACATAGAAGCAAATGATAAACGAGAATCTTTTAAAAAAGAAGAATCGTTAGAATTGTCTTATATTGAAAGCCAATTATCTGAAATGGGGATTCCATTTACGCCCATTTCTTGGACTGATAGGTTTTTGATTGCAGAGAAATTGCAAAACTATTTTGCAAGAGTAATCGCAAAATTTAGTCACATTAAGCGTAAAAATGGAGAAGAAAGTCAAGCATTAAAAGATAGAAAGTTAAAATGGATAGAACTTCGTGAAAATTATACTTTTTTTGACTTTGCACAAAAACAACAATTGATTTTAAACTTAATGAAAGAGAACAATTATTTATCTACCTTATTATGAAAATAGATATTTCTCCGACTGAATCAGACGAAATATTTAGTGATATTATTTTTGATTATGTTGAATATAAAAAACTCTCTATCCTTGATAATCCCAAAGGAGTAATTTTGGGAGGACAGCCTGGTTCTGGAAAGTCTTATTTGAAAGATGAAGTCATTCAAGAATTTAACGAACATTTTATTTTTATTAGCACAGATGACCTTCGTTTATACCATCCTGCCTATGAGTCGCTCCAACAAAATCCTGAAACTGTACAGAATGCAGCCAATTTAGTCAATCCTTATGCTTCTGCTTGGACGGAAAAGTTAATAAAATACTGCATCGAAAAAAAATATAATCTCATCATTGACAGCACATTGGGTGGGAATGTTGAAGCCAATTATGATACGATTGATATGTTTATGAATAATGGCTTTCAAGTACATCTTAGAGTAATGGCTGTACCTGCAATTATTAGTAAGTTGAGTATATTTCTGCGTTACGAAGACCAATTATCGGATGACGGTTTTGCACGTTGGACACGTATGGAAGACCATGATGATAGATATGAAAAATTAGAAACAAATTTATTGCAGATTATCGGTGCGTATGAATTAAGTTCATTGAAATTATATGGAAGAGTTTTCAACGATAATGAGACAATAAATATTGAATGTGTAGAGAATTGTAGTGAAAAAAATATAAAAATTTGGAGAGGATTTAGATATTTTAGAGAAATTACACTTGATAAAGTCCCTTATCTCATCAATACAAGCAATAAAGTAGGTAATATAATTCAAGAAACGGGACGAAATAAATTCGATTTTGAAATATTTATACAGAAATATTTTTCATTTTTTGATGATTTGAAAAGTGAGAAAAATAAGTTTATACCATTTATTATAGACCTTCTAAAACGAAACGAAAAATAACTCGTGGAGGAAGATTCTGATAATATTCAGTTACCAAATTAATGTAGAAATTAAACAAATCCCAATAAACAATCTTACCCCCAAAATAAATTCAACCAAAAAATGTCAAAAATTAAAGTAGGTGTCGTAGGCACAGGATTTATCGGACCAGCTCATATTGAAGCTCTTCGTCGTCTTCCAAATATTGAAGTTACTGCTCTTTGTGAAGTAAATATTGAATTAGCAACAGCAAAAGCGGCTCAGTTGGGCATCGAACGTCCATGTACGTTTGACCAATTGTTAGCAATGGAAGACATTCAGTGTGTGCATATTTGTACGCCAAACTTCTTGCATTATTCACAGTCAAAAGCGGCTTTATTAGCTGGGAAACACGTTGTTTGTGAAAAACCATTGGCGAAAGACTTGCACGAAGCCGAAGAATTAGTGGCTCTTGCTAAAGAAACAGGTTTAGTAAATGCGGTTCACTTCAACTTGAGATATTATCCATTGGTTCGTCAGATGAAAACCATGCGTGAAAAAGGCGATTTAGGTGATGTTTATTCAATCATCGGGTCTTATTTACAAGATTGGTTGTTCTTTAATACAGATTATAACTGGCGTTTAGAACCAGATAAATCGGGTGATTCTCGTGCCATTGCGGATATTGGCTCGCACTTGATGGATGTAATTGAATACATCACAGGTTTGAAAACGGTAGAAGTAATGGCTGATTTTAATACGGTTCATAAAACTCGTAAAAAACCATTAAAACCCGTTGAAACGTATTCTGGAAAAATGTTACAACCAGAAGATTACGCTGATGTAAATATCAATACAGAAGATACGGCTAACGTTTTATTGCGTTTCGATAATGGAAATAAAGGTTTAGTAACCGTTTCTCAAGTTTCAGCAGGACGTAAGAATCAGTTGAAATTAGAGATTTCGGGTTCAAACAAAACGTTTGCTTTCAACTCAGAAGCACCAAACGAACTTTGGATTGGTAATCGTGATAGCTACAATCAAGTATTAATGCGTGACCCATCGTTGGCATACCCAGAAGCAAGTGCCTTAATGACTTTCCCTGGTGGACACAACGAAGGTTTTCCTGATACGTCAAAACAATTATTCAAAGAAGTTTATGCAGCCGTAGCCGCAGGAAAAATGCCAGAAAACGCTCCATTCCCAACATTTGCAGATGGTTACCGTGAACTGTTAATCTGCGAAAGAATCTTAGATTCACACAGAAGCCAAGGCTGGGTAAAGGTTTAGCATTTAGTGATTTAGTGAATGGTGAAATGATGAACAAGTTTGTATATTTGTTCATCATTTCATTTTAAAGAAAAGCAATTAATTATGAATTGGAAAGAACACATTTCATCGGATTCAGAGATTCTAATGGGTAAACCATCCATCAAAGGAACTCGTTTATCTATAGAATTTTTAATCGGTCGTTTAGCGAATGGTTGGACAGACCAAATGCTTCTTGATAATTACCCAAGACTTACTCAACAAGATTTACAAGCGGTTTTTGCTTATATTCAAGATTGTCTAAGGGATAATTTATTGTATGAAATTAGTATTCCTAAAAATGCTGCCTAATGAAACTTCTCGCCAATGAAAATTTTCCTTATGCAAGTAAAGAAATTCTGGTAAAAATAGGGTTTGATATTATTCATATCGGTCAAGAATGTGCTGGAATTACAGATGAAGAAGTAATGGAATTAGCAATGTCAGAAGAAAGATTAATTTTGACTTTTGACCAAGACTATGGGACATTAATTTTTAAAAATGGGTACAGACCACCTCAGGGCGTTATTTTTTTTCGTTGGGATGAATTTTTACCAAATGAGCCTGCTAATTTTTTAATTGAGCTTTTTAAAAATAAAGAAATTACATACGATAAATTATTTACCGTCATTGACAAAAATAATATTCGTCAAAGAAAATATTAATCAAAACACATGAAAACAATCAAAGGGCCTGCTATATTTTTAGCCCAATTTTTAGATGACAAAGCACCCTTCAATACCCTTGATTCTATTACGGATTGGGTTTCGGGTTTAGGTTATAAAGGTATCCAAATCCCGACTTGGGATGCTCGTGCTATTGACCTTGAAAAAGCGGCAACTTCCAAAACTTACTGTGATGAACTTACAGGGAAGTTAGCTGATAAAGGTTTGCAAATCACCGAGTTATCAACCCACTTGCAAGGACAATTAGTAGCTGTAAATCCTGCTTACGATGCTGGATTTGACGGTTTTGCTCCTGATTCAGTAAAAGGAAATCCAAAAGCTCGTACCGAATGGGCGATTCAACAATTGAAATGGGCGGCACAAGCTTCTCAGAATCTTGGTCTGAAATCTCACGCTACATTTTCGGGTTCTTTACTTTGGCACACGATGTACCCTTGGCCACAAAGACCACAAGGTTTGGTAGATATGGGTTTTACGGAATTAGCCAATCGTTGGTTGCCAATTTTGAATCATTTTGACGAACACGGCGTAGATGTTTGCTACGAAATCCACCCAGGTGAAGATTTGCACGATGGTGAAACGTATGAGATGTTTTTAGAGAAAGTAAACAACCATTCACGTGCTTGTTTATTATACGATCCATCGCATTTTGTATTGCAATGTCTTGATTATCTGCAATATATAGATTTTTATCACGAAAGAATCCGTGCTTTTCACGTTAAAGATGCTGAGTTTAATCCAACAGGAAAACAAGGTGTTTATGGAGGTTATCAGTCGTGGGTAAATCGTGCAGGACGTTTCCGTTCTTTGGGCGATGGTCAAGTAGATTTTGCTTCGATTTTCTCAAAATTAACGCAATACGGTTTCGACGGTTGGGCAGTTATGGAATGGGAATGTGCAATTAAAGACCCCGTTCAAGGAGCTGAAGAAGGAGCACCATTTATTGCTTCTCACATCATCCAAGCGACGTCAAAAGTATTTGATGATTTTGCTGGCGGTGGTGCTGATATTGAATTGAATAAAAGAATATTAGGTTTGTAGAATGGTAGAGACAAGGCAATGCCTTGTCTCTTTTTTGTAATTTTGATATTTTATCTGTCACACCGCAAGACAAGGCAATGGCTTTTCTCTTTTCTTTTGATATTTTATCTGTCACACCGCAAGACAAGGCAATGGCTTTTCTCTTTTCTTTTGATATTTTATCTGTCACACCGCAAGGCGAGGCAATGGCTTGTCTCTTTTTTTGTAATTTTGATATTTTATCTGTCACACCGCAAGACAAGGCAATGCCTTGTCTCTACAAATGTACAAATGTACAAATACATTAAATACGTAAAATTACCAGTATTTGCCACGTTTTTTAACAATCAAATTAACACCTCTGAATAAAATTTGTAGGTGAGCAGTTATTGCACCAGATAAACCAAAATGTTTTTTTAATACTTCGTAACGGTCTAAAAGAGAGCGTTTTAATTGTTGGTTTGAAACCCCACCTGTCAAATATTTTGCTACGACAAAATCTAAATACTGAATTTTTTTCGCACGTTTTAAACATTCAATTTCCCAATCTACATCGGCACTCAAATTATTTGCCATGTACAAGGGAGCAATTGATTTTCGGGCAATAAAGGCTTGGTGACAAACCAACATTCCTAACTTCATGTCTTGCCATTTGAGATTTTTGGGCAAACGATGCGGTGTTATTTCAGAACGTAAACCTTGAATGTTACCATCGTTATCTACAAAATAAGTATCACCGTAAAGTACGTCAGTTTTTTCAGAAATGGCATTGTAAATATGCTCAACGGCTTGATTATCATTAATTTCATCGCCCGCATTCATAAACCAAACAAAATCTCCCGTTGCGGCTTTTAGCCCTTTATTCATGGCATCGTAAAGTCCTTTATCGGGTTCAGAAATTAGTTTATCAACCCGACTTTTGTATTTTTCAGCAATCGCCAAAGTTCCATCTTTTGATTTTCCGTCAATGATGATATATTCAAAATTTTGGTCAGTTTGTGCCAAAATACTTTGAATGGTACGCTCTAAAAATTGTTCAGCGTTGTAGGTTATAGTGATGATTGAAAGTAACAATTAGTTATGAGTTATTAGTTATTAGTTATGAGTTTTTGCCAACGACTCATAAACGCTCTTATACTTTTCAGCGACTACTTTTTCAGAATAATTATCCAATACCTTTTTTCGAGAATTATGGGTAAGTGACTGATAGTCAGACTCAAATAAAGTCCAATGAATTCCTCTGGCAAGGTCTTCAGTAGATTTATATTGAGCTAAATAACCGTTGTTTTCATGTTCAATCATTTCAGGAATTCCGCCTACATCAAAACCCACCGCAGGCGTTCCGCAAGCCATAGATTCCATGATGGTATTAGGCAAGTTTTCTTCCAATGAAGGAATCACAAAAACAGAAGCAGCAGAATAAGCTTGGGCAATTGTTGATAAATCAGAAAGCCGTCCGAGAATATTGACTTTAAATGGAAGTGACTCAAAATCAGAGGCTTCGGCTTGTCCAAAAACAATTATTTCGATGTTTGATGTTTGATGATTGATATTCGGTGTCGAGTCTTCGAGATTCGATAAACGAGCATTTAACATCGACATCGCTTCCGCAAAATACGCAAAACCTTTGCCCACTGCATCCACTCGCATGGCAGCAAAAAGGATATATTTTTTGTCTACCGAAAGTGCAAATTTCTGACGAGCTTTTGCTTTATCAATTGGGTGAAAAACATCAATATCAATGGGATTTGGAATTGATTCTACCCGCACATTTTTGAATAATGAACTTTGTTTTGCCCGATTCCCAAGCCATTGGCTACACGTAATAACGGTAAGATTTGCCCCTTCAAAAGCGTTTGATTTTGCTTGCCAAATTTGATTTGAAAGGTCATTATTGGCAGGATTTTTCAAGAATTTCTCGCAATTACCACAATATTTTTGATAGTTTTCACACGTTCCCGAATGATGACAGCCGCCTGTAAAAGCCCACATATCGTGCAACGTCCATACAATAGGTTTTTGAGTTTTGAAGAGTTTTTGGAGATAATCAATCGAAAGAAAACCAAAGTTTATCCAATGTAAATGAATAATATCTGAGTTTTTAATAATCTGATTATCAGTGATATCCAAGCCAAATTTAGCAGGATTGAAGAGGAAACGTACTTCCTTTGATTTCTCAAAAAAGAAAAAATAAAGCCTTTCTGCAACGAATCGCAAGAAAGCTTTTTTCTTAGCAAACCACGAATTGTTTAACTGAATTACACCTTCCTGACCAGATTTACTTTCTTGTACCAACATTTGTACATCCACATCAGTAGTTGTACGCAAGGCTTTGAGCAAACGACGGCAAGCAATGGCTGCACCGCCCGTAAAATCATCGGTATTTAGTAGGAGAATTTTCAAGGTTTTTAAGGACAAGTTATTTGGTTTCGGACAAAATTGCCCGTATCGTCAATAGTTACACGCCAACAAGTGCCATTTGGAGATTTTAAAATAATACCTCTTGATGGATTTTCCACGTAAACATCGCCATTGGTTACTTGGAGTTTTGCATTTGGAGCAGTTGTTCCAATGCCTACATTTCCCTCACCTGTGATTCGCATACGCTCTGGGGTGTATGGGTCTGAACCAGCTTGAAATGTAATGCCATCGTAATTTAAACCAAAGGTTGTTGGAGGAGTTGACCTCAGAATTAAACCTGATGAATTTCTTGAAATAATTGTTCCACGATTTGCATAAACTTCAAGTGGACTATTGCCAAGACCATAACCAGAACTGGCAAAACCTATTTCTAATTTACCTCCGCTTGTTCCCGAAATATATTCTTGGGTAACGTAGCTATTTGGGTCTAAATTCTTGTAAACTGCAAAAACTCTATCAGCGGGTACTGTATTGATTCTTGAATCGTCTTCAATGTAGATTCTTCTACTGACAGATGCAGTATTAATGCTTAATCTCTGCAAACTTAATGCAGGAGAAATTGATACAGGTTGAATAGTTTGGGCTTTCCCAAAAAACGCAAAGAAAAGCGTTATTGTAGTTACTATTATTTTTTTCATGATATAGATTAGTTAATTTGAAAACCAAAATCCACAATGCCAGAAATAGATGTTGTGTTATCTTCTAAAGTTGGCATTTTAGAAGGCGAGCCAATAAAATTCTGAACATATCCAAAGGCTTGTATTTGAATGTTACCTTTTAATAAAGGATATTTTACATTTCCACCTGTTTTGGGATAAGCATCAAACCAATTATCAGATATGACTGTGACATAATAAGACTTTCCTGCCTCAACACTGGCTTTTGAAATTGCTTGCCAAGCTAAATCACTATTTGTTTGATTAACAGTTGTTTCTGCAAGTTGCTTTTGCTCATTCACATTCCACAAACACATTCTATAACTTCCCTTTTTGGGTAGTTTACAACCCAATTTGGTAATAGAACCACTTACATTTGGTGAAAACCTAAGTCCAAATTCATAAACTCTGGGAGAATTAAGTTGTGTCAATCGTATAGTGTAAGTGCTATCTGCAAGAATACTTGAAAAGGTTGTTTCGTCTGGTATTAGGTTGTTTTTATCATTTTTACACGATAAAAATAATATGGTGTAAAATGATATAACTGCGGATAATAAAATGTAGTTAACTTTTCTGTTCATGATTGTATTTGTTTAATTTTTGTAAAACTTATCTAAAAAATATCCATTCATTGTAGCAAAACTCACTAAATCGTAATTCTTTGTAATTAAAAATTGATAAACTTCATTTTCTTGAATTGTAGATAAATCAAATTTATGTAATTCTACAACGATTAATTTAGGACGATATTTATCGAAATTTAATGATTTTAATACGTTAAAATCGTTTCCTTCAACATCAATTGTAAGTAAATCTATATTTTTATTACTGGGTAAATTCTCATCAAGAATTTTTGTAAGTGTTTCTGTTGTCATTCTGACTTCACTTTCTAAATTCCACTCTTTCTTCCATTCTTTTAAAGTCTTTTCATCAATAGTATTCACCTCGCTTTCCTTAAATTTATAGAATGTTACTTCTTGTTCTACGTCAGAAACTGCTTTTAAGAGTGAAATGTCTTCTGGACGAGCTTTTTTAAATTTACGAATTACATCCTCATTTGCATCAATTGCAATACCTCGCCATCCTTCTAAATACAGCTTGAAAGTATTAGAAATTTTGTAAGGATGATGGCAACCTACATCTACATAAACGCCCTTTTTTACATCTTTTAAAATCCATTGGATGATTATTTCTTCGCCTGTTTGTGAAAAGATAATTTTTCCAAACTTAAATATATATCGTCTTACAAAAGTTAAAATACTAAGTCGTGTAGCATCTATAAAAGGTAATAATTTGAAAAAGTTGAGATATTGACTCATAATAAGGCTTTTGTTAAATACTGACCAATAATAAAACTGTTTTGTAAAGTTAGTTTAAGTATTTTGGATTTAAAATAAAGACCTAAAACACTCAAACCTAATTCTGGATTTGATGTACAAATTTTAGTCCAACGATGAGCCAAAATATATTTTAAGGTTTCTGAGTCATAAATTTTACTTTTTTGATTTTGTTGTTCAAGTTTCAATAACCAAATTTCTGCTTTTTTGATAAATTCTCGGTTCGTTTTTTCTTCTTGTCCAAATCCCAAAAGATAGTGCAATTTGAGTTCTTCAGGGCTTGGTTCAATGCCCAATTTCCTCAATTGCCCTTCATGATTCAGTTTTACGGTACGCATGGCTTTATCGTTTTGGGTAAAGCTAATATTGGTATCATGCACCCGATAATCCACCAAAATGTCTTTTAAAATGGCGATTGGATGATTTTGAGCAATTCTTATCCAAAGTTCATAATCTTCCGTCGGCGGATAATCAAGGTTATAATGTTGGCTTGGTAACATTGATTTTCTGAGCAACACACTTGATTGAACTATATAATTTACAAACAACAGCAAGGCAGGCAAATGTGTATCGGGAATGTAAGATTTGATAAAACCGCCCGTTGGATTTCCGTTATTGTCCACCAGTCTCGCCCATGAAGCCACAAAGGCGTGTTTGGGGTGTTTTTCCAAAAAATCGACTTGTATTTGTAGTCTTTCGGTATGGGCAATGTCGTCTGAATCGAGCCATGCAATAAACTCGCCTTTTGCTTCAGCAATCAATCTATTTCGAGTTTTGGCAAGTCCTTGATTTTGTTCGTTGTGAACTAATCGAATACGTTTGTCTTGGAAAGAATGTACAATATTAACGCTCTCGTCGGTAGAACCATCATTGAGAATGACTAACTCGAAATCTTGAAATGTTTGATTTAAAATGCTCTCAATGGCTTTTCTGATGTATTTCTCAGAATTAAACATGGGCATCAAGACGGAGATTTTGGGCATAATTATTTGATATTATGTAGGGGCGTATCGCATACGCCCGATGGTAAGAATGTGGGTAATCCACGCTGGGCGTATGCGATACGCCCCTACGAGATTAACATTATTTAATTTTTTTCCCCAGACGAATTAACGGTTTTTCAAGCCATGAATATATTAAAAAGCTAACGAAAACGGTAACTAAAAGGGCAATTACAAAGAATGTTTGCGGAGGAATTTCAATATAATCACCCAAAAATTGACGAAGTTCTAAAAATACAATGGGGTGAATCAGGTAAACACCGTAGGAAATTTCGCCTAAAGTAGTTAATGGCTTTTCGATGAAAATGGGTAATGGTACATCCAATGTAAAAATGAAATAACAAATAGCAATTGACAAAAGCGAAAATACGATTCTGTTATTTCCCGAAATTAAAACCGTTTGTTGCCCAACCGCAGGATAAATCACAAATAAGCCAATAATCAGGAAGAGAACAAGGTAATTTAACACTTGGTGTTGTTTGAAAAAAAGCGTTGTATCGACCATTTTTCCAAGACCAATGCCTGCTATAAAAAAGAAAATTTGATTGAATGGATTGGTATAAGTCAGCCATTGTACGGTCATACTTGAAGTATTATTTAGCAAGAAAAAAGCGAAAAAAATACTAATGGAAATACTCCAAATTACCGTTAAAGAGAAATATTTTTTATTGCTTGAAAGCCAAATTAACAAAGGGAAAAAGGCGTAAAATACCAATTCATTACCGATTGACCAGCCGCCCGTCGTTAAAGATTTGCTATTGATAAAGGCAAATAAACCCGTAAAATTCCAAAAAATATCCGTTTTTGTAGCAGGGGTTTCCAAGAAGTAAATACTGCTCAGACAAGCTAACCAATAAAGCGGATAAATTCGGAATATTCGTTTGATGAAAAATGATTTGAGGGCTTTTGAATCTTGCATTTTGTCGTGGTAAACCAAATACATAGTTAAGCCACTCAGAACAAAAAAAATCGAAACCCCATAAAGACCAATACGCCCCAAAAAGGAATCAGCCATATAAGCTTCGCCTCTGTTTGTCCATATCGAAAAATGATAGAACATAATGGCGAAGGCGGTTAAACCTCGAAGAATATCTAAAGATTTTAGTCGGTTCATCGAATGACTTTTTTCAGCAATCCATCTACCAATTGATTTACATCCGATGAGATTTTGGTGAAATAAATAGCACCTCCAAAGAGTATTGATACGATTAGTGAACGAATAGGTGTATCAATCATAAAACTTGGAATACTACCAATAGCAGGGAAAGTTGGAATCATTATGGTGAAGCCAAAAACCAATGTGGCAATGATGATAACGGCGATATTTTTCAATGAAAAAGGAAACATTCCGAAGGCAACCCAAACAAAAATCGTTCTGAAAACATTAAAAATGAGGATAATAGAAGCCGTAGCGATGGCACTTCCCGTAATTCCGTAAATAGGAATCAACCATTGATTCATCAACCAAGTGCCAACGATGAGGAAAACCATAAAAATAACATCGTAAAAATAGTATTTTGAGGTTTGGAGAATAAGCCCATTCAAACCCGTAGCCATGTCAAAAAGTTTGCCCAAACCAATCCAGATTACCACCCATTTGCCTGCTTGGTATGCAGGTAAAATTTCAAAAACATTGTGCAAATTTGTTACAATACCAATGAATAAAAAACTACCGATGATAAGCAAAGTCAAACAGCTTTTTTCATAAACATCCTTGATGGTTTTTAAGTCATTATTTTTCCAAGCTTCCGCAATAATTGCTCCACCAATTCTCGAAATATGCGTTGTGGGTGTAAAAATCACCGTTCCAAACATCATCATGGTTGAATAAATACCATTAGCATCAAGATTTATGATGGAGGTTACTTGAAGTTGGTCGAGATAAATAACCACCTGCGACGTAAAGCCCGATAAGAACGTTAAACTGCTTAAACTGACAAATTCCTTTCTGATTTTATTCGTCCAAAAACCTTTGATGGGTTCAAAGAAAAAGTTGCCTTGTTGCCAAACCCTCAATGCCATGAAAACCGTCGGTAAACATAAACCGATGCAATAAGCCGCTACAAAACCTTTGAAATCAACGAATTTGAAGAGGTACAAAATAATGGCAATGAATAGAAAAACTCTTTGTCCAAATTCCCTCAGAAACGTTCCCGAAACGGTATCGTAAAGTACACGAGCATAATTATCAAAAACCAAAAAGAAGACCCCAAAAATAGTGAGGGGAAATATCCAAAATAAATATTCTCGGAGTAAAGGAGAAGCTTTTACGTTGAGTAAATTCAGGACAAACTCGTAATTGATGGCAAAAGTGCCAAGCGTGATGCACAAACCCACAAAGGAAACCACACAAGCCCAAAACAAATAACCATTGTGTTGCCTTTCGGGACTTCTGAAATAGGGGAACAGTCGCCCACCTGCGGCATTAAATCCCAAATTGGAAACTTGAGCCAACAATACCATAATTGAAACCAATAGTCTTACCAAGCCCACTTCTGCCTCGGTCAATACTTTGGGCATTAAAAGTGCCGTAGTAATAAAGCCCAGAGCAATTCCCGTATAAGCGTAAATTGAACTTTTTATGGTTTGTTTAATAATAATTCCCATTCAATGATTTTGTTATCGAACCTGTTTTAAACTTTCTGTTTTGAGGTATAAAGTATTGGATTTTTGAAGGATTCTAAAAGACTTAGTTTTAACCGAAAGAGAAAGTTTAAAGCAGGTTCATTTTTACAAAATTAGGTTGAGTTTGGCAAATTGGTATAATAATAGGTAATTTTATGCTTGGAAATCTTCCCTAATCATTAATCCGCTAATCCCTTGATTCAACGTATTCTTAATATTCAACGCTTTTTTGAGCAATTATTTGATAGTATTTCTTCGATATTAAAGGTAATTATCTGGTCGAAATTCAGCGTATCTCATCCGCCAATTCAATCCGAAAGTTGTGTTATTTTGGGAAATGGACCTTCATTGAAAGATTCTATGGAAAATCACAAGGATTTTATTTTGCAATCGGATATTCTTTGTGTGAACCTTTTTGCTATTTCTGATTATTATACGCAACTCAAACCGAATAATTATTTATTGTTGGATGAAGCGTTTATTAATCCAAATCATGAAAGAGCAAGCCAAGCTATTGAGTATTTAGTGAAAGATACGACTTGGAAAATCAACGTTTTTATTCCTTATAAATTTAAAAAGTCAGCTTATTTCCAAGATAAATTCTCTCAAAATCAATTTATCAATCCCGTTTATTTCAATTATGTTATCTTTGGCGGGTTCGATTGGCTTCGTCTTTGGATATATAAAAAAGATTGGGGAATGCCCCAAAGTCAGAATGTTTTGATTGCTTCTGTTTTTAGATGTATCAATTTAGGCTATAAAAAAATCTATCTTTTGGGGGCAGACCATACTTGGCACGAGTCGATAAGATTGGATGAAAATAACGAAATTATTGCCGACGATTCTCATTTTTACGGCAATAAAACGTACCAAATAAATCAGTTAGTTAGTCTGGAAGAATCGTATATGGCACGTCAGTTTTTGTCATTGCATAAGGCTTTTAAAGGTTATGAGGTCTTGGCGAGATACGCTAAATGTCGAGGAACGAAGGTGCTAAATGCCAGCAAACGCAGCTATATTGATGTTTTTGAAAAAATTAAATTATTTTAATTGTTTAACGCTGTCAGGGTTCAAAACCCTGACAGCGTTAAAACTGGAATTAATGTATAACGGGTACATAAATAATGGATTTACAAAATAAAAAAGTGTTAGTAACGGGTGCGGATGGATTCATCGGTAGTCATTTAGTTGAAAAACTCATAGCAGAAGGCTGTCAAGTAACGGCTTTTGTGTATTATAATTCTTTCAATTCGTGGGGTTGGTTAGACTCACTTCCGAAGGAAACTTTACAGAAAATCGAAGTCATCACGGGTGATATTCGTGACCCACACGGTGTGAAAAACGCCATGAAAGGCATCGAAGTAGTTTTCCATTTAGCCGCACTTATTGCCATTCCATACAGCTATCACTCGCCCGATACGTACATTGATACCAACGTAAAAGGTACATTGAATATCGTACAAGCGGCTCGTGAATTAGGTACGGAAAGAGTTTTAGTAACCTCAACGTCAGAGGTTTACGGAACGGCGATGTATGTGCCAATTGATGAAAAACATCCGAGACAAGGACAGTCGCCCTATTCTGCCACCAAAATTGGAGCAGATGCGATGGCAGATTCGTTTTATAGAAGTTTTAATGTGCCAATTAGCATTGTGCGTCCGTTTAATACCTACGGTCCACGTCAGTCGGCAAGGGCAGTTATTCCAACGATTATTACCCAATTATTAAACGGAAAAACCGATATAAAATTAGGTTCATTACACCCAACTCGTGATTTGTTGTTTGTAAAAGATACTGCAAAAGGTTTTATTGAAATTGCAAAATCAGACAAAACAATCGGGCATGAGGTAAATATCGCTATGCAAGAAGAAATCACGATTGGCGATTTGGCTCAAAATATCATTAATCAAATCAATCCTGATGCAAAAATCATTACGGACGAAATCAGATTAAGACCCGAAAAGAGTGAAGTAGAAAGATTATTTGGTTCAAACCAAAAAATCAAAGAATTAACCAATTGGAAGCCTGATTATACGCTCGAAAGTGGTATTGCCGAAACGATTCAGTGGTTTTCTAACAAAGCAAACCTTTCACAGTACAAAGCAGACATTTATAATATATGATTCCTCTTTCAGTCCCCAACCTTGCTGGCAATGAGTGGGAATACATCAAAGATTGTTTAGATACCAACTGGGTTTCTTCGGTTGGGAGCTACGTCAATCGCTTTGAACAAGCCTTAGCTGATTTCACAGGGGCAAAATATGCCATTGCCACCTCAAACGGAACATCGGCTTTGCATATCGGATTGCAACTGTCAGGCGTAAAACAAGGCGATTTAGTCATTGTACCTAATATTACCTTTGTCGCAACTGCCAATGCCGTAAAATACACAGGAGCAAGTCCACTTTTGATAGACATTGACACCGATACTTGGCAAATTGATTTAGATTTATTAGAAAACTTTCTGAGTAATAATACGAAAGTTATTGACGGCGAAACTTATCATACTGACAATCAAAAGCGTATCAAAGCTATTATGCCCGTACACGTATTGGGCAATATGTGCGATATGGAAAGATTAATGGAAATTGCCAATCGCTTTCATTTACAGGTAATTGAAGATTCTACGGAAGCATTAGGAAGCACTTTCAATGGCAAACACGCAGGTACTTTTGGGTTGTTTGGAACGAGTAGTTTCAACGGAAATAAAATTATCACAACGGGTGGCGGAGGAATGATTTTGACCAATGATGAAAACTTGGCAAAACGTGCTAAACACATCACAACGACTGCCAAAGCCGATGCTTACGAGTATTTTCATGACGAAGTAGGTTATAATTATCGTTTGGTGAATATTTTGGCGGCAATGGGCGTGGCTCAAATGGAACAATTACCAGCTTTTTTGATTAGAAAAAAAGCAATTGCTGATTTGTACAATGCCGAATTATTGAAAATTGAAGGCATTATTCCACAAAAAATCACGGATGGCGTTCAAGCAAATCATTGGTTATATACGGTGAAAGCTCCTCGACAAAAAGAATTATTGACATTTTTGGGAGAAAACGGTATTCAGGCTCGTCCATTTTGGGTACCCATGAACCGCTTACCATTTATGTCGGAAGAAATATATATCACCGAAAACGACGTAGCAGGCAATATTTACGGACAATGCGTAAGTTTGCCTTGTTCAACCAATATTACCGATTCGGAAGTCTTAGAAGTGATAAGATTGATACAACAATTTTATGGTGTATGAAAAAACTCATTTTAGTTGGCGGTGGAGGTCACTGTAAATCCTGTATAGACGTAATTGAATCAACGAAGGAATATCAAATTGTCGGTATTTTAGAAAAAAATACGGATAATCAAACCCATATTTTAGGTTATCCAATTCTCGGAAATGACGATTTAATTCCAACATTAGCCAATGAAGGATATGAATTTTTAATTACCGTTGGACAAATAAAATCGCCAGATATTAGAATCAAAATATTCGATTTTATTAAAAAATCAGGAGGAAGATTGGCAACAATTATTGCTTCTACGGCTTATGTTTCTCAATACGCTAAAATTGGTGAAGGCTCAATTATTATGCACCAAGCGTTTGTCAATGCGGAGGTAACAGTTGGGCGAAATTGTTTGATTAATACCAAAGCAATATTAGAACATGAAGTAAAAGTCGGCAATAATTGTCATATTTCCGTAAATGCCGTTTTGAATGGAGCGGTAATTATTCATGATAATTGTTTTGTAGGAAGTAGTGCTGTTTTGTACCAATGCGTGTCAATTATGCCCAATACGTTGATTGGGGCGGGTTCTGTTGTTAGCAAGTCGTTGAAAAGCGAAGGCGTTTATGTCGGCAACCCTTTAAAGAAAATTGGATAAATGAAACATACAATCATTATTGCAGAAGCAGGAGTAAATCATAATGGGGATATTGATTTGGCAAAAAAGCTAATTGACGAAGCCCACGAAGCAGGGGTTGATTACGTAAAATTTCAAACCTTCAAAGCTTCAAATATTGTTAGTAAAAATGCCCAAAAAGCATCTTACCAAAAAAATCAAACGGATGCCAACGAAACCCAGTGGCAAATGTTAAATCGTTTAGAATTAAATGAAGCATCACACGATGTTTTATTGAAATATTGTGCAACAAAGCCAATCAAATTTCTTTCAACGCCATTCGATTTAGAAAGTATTGATTTACTCAAAAATATTGGAATTACATTAGGGAAAATTCCTTCGGGAGAAATTACTAATTTACCTTATTTACGTAAAATGGCTCAAAATTTCGAGCAAATTATTATGTCGTCGGGCATGGCAAATTTGCAAGAAGTAGAAGAGGCAATACAGGTACTTTTACAATCAGGTACAAAGAAAGACAATATTACGGTGCTACATTGCAATACCGAATATCCAACGCCCATGCAAGATGTCAATTTGCTTGCAATGAATACGATTCGGGAGAAATTGGGCGTAAAAATTGGTTATTCAGACCATACTTTGGGCATTGAAGTACCTATTGCGGCGGTAGCTTTGGGAGCAACAGTTATTGAAAAACACTTCACGCTTGATAAAAATATGGAAGGTCCCGACCATCAAGCAAGTTTAGAGCCGCAGGAATTAAAAGCAATGGTGAGAGCCATTAGAAATATCGAAAATGCCATTGCTGGGTCGGGAATGAAGGAAACTTCTGCGTCAGAACGTAAAAATATGGTCATTGCTCGCAAAAGTATTTTGGCTGCCAAAAACATTAAAAAAGGTGAAATTTTTGACGAAAATAATCTGATTGTAAAACGCCCAGGAGACGGGATTAGTCCAATGAAATGGGATACCGTCATTGGCAAAGTAGCCGTGAGAGATTTTCAAGCGGATGAATTGATAGAATTGTGAAAAAAATTTGTGTCATAACGGGTACTCGTGCCGAATACGGATTGCTTTCGCCTTTGATGAAAGCAGTACAAAATGATGATGCTTTTTGTTTACAGATTTTAGTAACTGGAATGCACTTATCGCCAGACTTTGGTTTGACTTATCAACAAATTGAAAAAGATGGTTTTGAGATACATCAAAAAGTAGATATGCAACTCCATTCGGATACGCCCAAAGGAATTGTAAAATCAATGGGCGTTGGAATGATTGGATTTGCAGATGCTTTGGAGACGTTAAAGCCCGATTGGATTGTCATTTTGGGTGACCGCTACGAAGCTTTTGCCGTAGCTGCGAGTGCTTATTTAATGAAAATTCCAATTATTCATTTACACGGCGGCGAACTGACTGAAGGTGCAACTGATGATGCTTTGAGGCATTCTATTTCCAAAATGTCGTTTCTACATTTCACCTCAACTGAAGCGTATAGAAAACGAGTAATTCAGTTAGGCGAATCGCCAGAAAGAGTTTTTGATGTGGGAGCAATAGGAATTGATAACATTGTGAAAATGGAATTGTTACCTCGTGACGTTCTGAGTACATCAGTTAATTTTGATTTAAACAAACCGTATTTTTTGGTTACTTTTCATCCTGTAACCTTAGAAAGCCAATCTTCTGAAAGTCAGTTTCAAACATTGTTGGATTCTCTTGATGAATTTCCTGATTTTCAGGTGCTGATAACATTACCCAACTCCGACGCAGACGGCAGAATCATCATCAAAATGATTCAAGAATATGCTCAACAGAATCCCGAAAGAGTTTCTGTTCATACCAGTTTGGGACAATTACGGTATTTGTCGGCCATTAAATATGCTTCGGTGGTGATTGGAAACTCGTCCAGCGGAGTGATTGAAGTGCCATCATTTAAAGTACCAACCGTCAATATTGGCGACCGTCAGAAGGGAAGAGCAAGTGCCAAAACAGTAATTGATTGTGAAACCACTCAGGAAGAAGTTACGGAAGCCATCAATAAAGCCATTTCGCCCGAATTTCAAGCGTTTTGCCAAACCGTTGAAAATATTTACGGACAAGGAAATACAACTGAGCAAATTATAGAAATACTGAAACGATTTCAAGGAGAAATTAATCTGAAAAAATCTTTTTACGATTTGTAAAACATTAAATAGCTAAAATTGAGCATCATTTTCAATGAACTTTCAAAAATATCTAATCAGCCATAAAACTACCGCCCGTGAGGCACTCAGAAAGTTAGATTCTGAAGCAAAAGGAATCGTCGCTCCTGTGTTGTTTGTTCATGATTCGGACGAAAAAATTGTAGGTTCATTGACCGACGGAGATATTCGGAGAGGACTAATTAATAACCTCGGTATTGATGATTTGGTAGAGAATTTTATGTTCTCAAACTTTAGATATTTTACTAATGATAAATTCCCAAAGGCTGAAATACAGGCCTTTAAAGCTCGCAATATTCGTTTTATTCCTGTTTTAGACGATACAAAGAAATTGATTCAAGTGCTTGATTTACAGAATAATCGAGCCAATATTCCTGCCAGTGCCGTTATCATGGCGGGTGGACGTGGCGAGCGTTTAATGCCCCTGACCAATGGCACGCCAAAACCTATGCTCAAAGTAGGAGGGAAGCCCATTATTGAGTATAATATTGAGCATTTGGTACGTCATGGCATTACGGATATTACCATTTCTATACGTTATTTAGGAGACCAACTAATTGATTTTTTTGGCGATGGCTCGGCTCATCAAGCTAATATAAAATACATTACCGAAGACAAACCACTCGGAACAATTGGGGCATTGAAAGACATTAAATCTTTTGATCAAGAAACCATTTTAGTGATGAATTCTGACCTGTTGACTAATGTAGATTTTGAACAATTACATGAAGCTTTCTTGAGTGAATCGGCAGATATGGCAGTGGCAACTATCCCGTATGATGTCAATATTCCGTATGCCGTCATGGAATTGGAAAATGGCAATATTGTCAAGAGTTTCAAGGAAAAGCCGAAATATACTTACTATTCTAACGCTGGAATTTATCTATTTAAGCAAGAACTTATTAATCTAATTCCTGAAAATCAGAAGTATGATGCAACGGATTTAATGAATGAAGTGGTGGCTTCGGGCAGAAAACTGATTGCCGAGCCTATTTTGAGTTATTGGTTAGATATTGGTAGAATGGAAGATTTTTACAAAGCTCAAGAAGACATAAAACATTTAAGATTCTGATGAAACGCCTATCTCAAAAAATCAATTCTAAGAGATGATATAGCGTTCCGACTGTGCGTCCCAATCGTGAACCATTGAAAATAACTGAACATTATAATCAGATGAAAATCTCCGATACACTTTTTATAATTCCTGCTCGTGGAGGCTCAAAAGGCATTCCTCGTAAAAACATTAAATCATTAGCGGGCAAGCCTCTGATTCATTACAGCATTGACTACGCTCGACTTTTTACGGAAGATGAAAATATTTGTCTTTCAACAGACGACCAAGAAATTATTGAATGTGCTAATCAAATTAATTTAGCCGTTCCTTTTGTTCGTCCTCTCGAATTTTCTACGGATACCGCCAGCACATTTGCGGTATTACATCATGCCATTTCATTTTATCAAGCACAAAGAAAATACTATAAATATTTAGTTTTATTACAACCAACATCTCCTTTTAGAGAAGGAAAACATCTGGCAGAAGCTTTTGAGCTAATGGACAGTGAGTCAGATGTAACGGTGTCTGTGGTGCAAGAACACAACAATCCATATTTTAATGTATTTGAAGAAAATCAGAATGGTTTTTTGAAAATATCTAAAGGTGATGGAAACTATACTCGCCGCCAAGATTGTCCGCCTGTTTATGCTTTTAACGGTTCAATTTATATTTTTTCTATTTCTTCACTTCTAAAAGCAAATTCTTTCAAAGATTTTGTCAATATCAAAAAATATGTCATGGACGAAAAATATAAAGTAGATTTAGATACAATTAACGATTGGAATTATTGTGAATATCTGCTTCAGCTTAATAATCAGTAGATTACCTTTGTTTTGGCAAGATTTTTGTAAGATTTTTATAAGACTCTTACCGAAATAAAGGAATATTAATATTAGCTTTCTGCACAAAATACAAATTTAGATAACCTTTCATTTTCGGTATTTTTAATAACTCATAAACATACCCATAAAATGAAAAGTATTTACACCATTGCTCTGTTGATGTTGTCATTATCAGCATTTAGCCAAGTCAATTTAAAAAATGGACTTGTTGCTTGTTACATTTTTAATGCCAATGCTAACGATGAGTCGGGCAATGGCAATCATGGAACTGTTAATGGAGCTACGCTAATAACAGACCGCCTCGGGAAAGCTAATAGTGCTTATAAATTTGACGGATATTCTTATATTTCTTTAGTGCCAGAGCCATTCAAAAATAAAAATTACAGCTATTCTTTATGGGTCAATTTAGACGAACTTCCATTTGAAGGAGATAATAATTCATTCTTTTCTGTTGGAGGAACTGGTGCCGACCAATCTATATCCGTATTGAATAAATATGGGAATAATACAAATATCGGATTCAATGCTGGGGGGTATAATACAGCAAGTCCTGCGGTTTCAAATAATTTGACGGGAATGCTCCCTACTATTGGAAAATGGTATCATGTGGTCAGTGTGAGAGATAATATTTCCATAAAATTGTATGTTGATGGCGTATTAATTGCCAATAATTCAGCCAATATTGGTACAAATGGAACAGATGCCGCTTATGCAAATCCAACGTATGCAGAAATAGGTTCACGAGTGGGTGCAGATGGGTATTTTCAATCTGCTAAGGCAGTTATAGATGACATTCATATTTATAATAGACCTTTAACAGCCGATGAAGTCACGGCTCTTTTTGACGGAAATATAATTTCAATAACAGCCAATCAATCAGCACCTTGTGGAGGTGACCAAATCATATTTACCGCCAATGGAACTTCTCCAACGGCTAAATATCAATGGAAAGTAGATGGCATAAATGTTGGAACTCAAACCACATCTTCAACTTTTAACTATGATTCCCCCAGTAAAACATCAGACTATCAAGTCAAAATATCCGTAGAAGTTACAGAGAATGACCTGTGCTTTCCCAATAAAATTTCAACGGCAGATTCTACCATTTTGATTAAAAACTGTAACCCTTGCGGTGATATTATGGCTTGCATTCCTTATCGTGTGATGCGGGCAAAGTAAAATAATACGGAACTATCAACAACTTGTCGCAACCATTAGGACACAGATGACACGGATGTTCCAATTGCAGCGGCGAACCGCACAGATTTAAACAGATTTTTTTATATTTATCCGTGTAAATCTGTGTTATTTTATAGAGAATGACATAACTTATTGGAATAAGAACTTCCCGAAAGTTTAAAACTTTCGGGAAGTTGAGCCGAATTACTAAATTTTACTTCTAATAAGTTATGTCTCAGTCTATAATATCTGTGTCATCTGTGTCCCATTTTTTCGTCTTGCGACGAATAGTAGATAATTCCGAAATAATATAAGTTATTCAAAGGAGGTTTTGCTCAAAGCGAAGCCTCCTTTTTATCTATCTCACCAATTCTTAAATAATCTTAAAAAATCATTTCGTAACTTGTAGTTTAGTAAATTACTCATCAATTTAAGAACTAAACAACAAATGAAAAACCTTCACAAAAATCTCCTACTTGGCACTTCGCTGATGCTGGGAATCCAAGTTTCTAACGCTCAAATGCAGTATCCTCAAACTAAAAAGATTGACCACATCGACGAATATCACGGTGTGAAAGTAGCTGACCCGTACCGTTGGTTGGAAGACGACCGTTCTGCTGAAACGGCCGAATGGGTGAAAGCCGAAAACAAAGTTACGTTCGATTATTTGGATAAAATTCCGTACCGAACGATATTGAAAGAGCGTATCGAAAAGGTATTTAATTACCCAAAATATTCGGCTCCGTCTCGTAAAAACGAATGGTTTTATTTCTCGAAAAATGACGGATTACAAAACCAATCGGTGCTGTATCGTCAGAAAGGCTTAGACGGAACGCCCGAAGTTGTGCTTGACCCAAACAAACTTTCTCCTGATGGGACAACTCGTTTGGGAGCATTTTCAGTGTCAAAAGATGGGAAATATGCCGTTTATTATCTTTCGAAAGGTGGCTCAGATTGGCAAGAAGCCTATATTATGGATTTGGAAACCAAGCAAAACCTTACCGACCATATTGAATGGATAAAAGTATCTGGTGCAGCTTGGCAAGGAAGTGGTTTTTATTATAGCCGTTATCCAAAACCAGAAGGGAGTGCTTTGGCGGCTAAAAATGAAAATCACCAAGTATTTTATCACAAAGTCGGAACGTCGCAAGACCAAGACGAATTGGTGTACGAAAACAAAGAAAATCCGCAACGTTTTAATACCATGTCGGTTTCGGATGATGAAAAATTTGCCTTCTTGAATATTAGCGACCGAGGAAAAGGAAAAGAAGGAAATGCCATTTATTTTAGAAAATTAGGTCAATCAGCATTTACGCCAATTGTGGCAGAAGTCGGTGATTTTCAATACAATATTGTTGACAATATTGACGATAAATTCTTGGTAGAAACCAACGAAAAAGCTCAAAACTCAAAAGTTGAATTATACGACCCAGCTACAAAATCTTGGAAAAATGTAATTCCTGAAAAACCAGAACCCTTGCAAGGCGTTGGCACGGCAGGCGGAAAAATGTTTGCCAGTTATTTAAAGGATGTAACCACTCGAATATATGTATATGACTTTACTGGAAAATTGGAAAACGAAGTAAAACTGCCAGGATTGGGTACTGCGGGCGGTTTTGGTGGTGAAGCCGATGATAAATTTGTGTTCTATACATTTACGTCGTTTACATTTCCTCCTACTATTTACCGATATGATATTGCTTCAAAACAGACTTCAATCTTCCGTAAACCCGAAGTTCAGTTTAATCCTGATGCCTTTGAAACCAAGCAAATTTTCTATACTTCAAAAGACGGAACGAAAGTACCGATGTTCATAACTCATAAAAAAGGTCTTGAATTAAATGGTAAAAATCCAACGCTTTTGTATGCTTATGGTGGATTTAATGTTAGTTCTCAACCTGGATTTTCGGCTACTTTGATTCCATTTTTAGAGCAAGGAGGCGTTTATGCTTTGGCGAACATCAGAGGCGGTGCAGAATATGGTGAAAAATGGCACGAGGCAGGGATGAAATTGAAAAAGCAAAACGTTTATGATGATTTCATTGCGGCAGGAGAATATTTGATTGCTCAAAAATATTGTACGAAAGATTTCTTGGCAATCAGAGGAGGCTCAAACGGTGGACTTTTGGTGGGTGCAGTTATCAATCAGCGTCCAGATTTGTGCAAAGTTGCTATTCCGCAAGTGGGTGTAATGGATATGTTACGTTACCATAAATTTACGATTGGTTGGAACTGGTCGCCAGAATATGGAAACTCGGATGATGCGACAGATTTCAAAAATCTTTACGGTTATTCACCACTTCATAACATCAAAGAAGGCGTGGAATATCCTGCCACCATGATTACTACTGCCGACCACGACGACCGTGTTGTACCTGCTCATTCATTCAAATATGCAGCGACATTACAAGAAAAAGCAGGAAAAAGTAAGAATCCGTTACTGATAAGAATTGACGTAAACTCTGGACATGGTTCGAGTAATACCAAGAAGAATATTGAATTGACTGCCGATTTGTACGCCTTTATTTTTGCGAATATGGGGGTTGTGGTGAAGGGGATGTAAGTTTTATTTGATTCTAAATGCCTTATTTAATATTCCTAAAGTCTAAAACTTTAGGAATATTTTTTTTTACTAATTAAATATCCAAGATTTGATTATTAAAGTACTTCTAAAACTTCTCTAATTCTAAAATCATCACCATAGTCATAGTTGATAATATCATTTTCATCATACTTCAATGAACCAGGTTTAGTTAGCCTATTTCTATTTTTAGCTCTTTCTTCACTGACTCTAATTTTCCTAAAATAGATATTCTCAGTTAATTCAATTCCCACTCTTCTTGCTGATTTTATCATAAATTCTGCAAAACATTCAGAAGCAATTAGTTGATTTCTTGCAGATTCTGTACCTAATTTTAACTCTATCAATAATAGAGATAAATGTTGACCTTCTTCTGCAAATAAGATATAATCGCAAATTTTCTTTAATCCAGATATATCTGCAAAATAAGGGAAAAGCTTGATGTTATTTGGGTCATATCTATACAAAAGATAGTCTATTCTGTCAGCAACAATAGACCTTCTCATTATAATTTTCCCAGTCAAGTCATCTCTTTCGATTAAGTTTTTAGCATCATTACCTTTTTCAAGGTACGTATCATGAAGTAAAGACTTAATCAATTCTAATTGACTAATTTTCTTGCTTGCCATATTTTAAGGTATAGTATAATTCATCTGAACGCTTATTTAAATCCTCTATGGTATTATCAAGAGTGGAAACCTCAAAGCCATATTGGTCAATTTTTATCGCTTTCACATCCGTCTGTTTCGCTTTGTTATTTTTATAATTAAACATATAAGCACCAACATCATTTATTTTTAAAAACTCATCATCTCTGTACATTGATTTCTCTTTGATGGAACTAAGGTTTGGATTATCGGATGAAATCATAATTAAATTATTAAATTCTCTAATGATATAATCGCTATGTGTGCTTATTACAAGTCTCAAACCTTTATTAACTAATCTTGCGAATACTTTCGCCAATCTAACTTGATTATCAGGGTGAAGATTTAACTCAGGCTCATCAATAATTACTAAATCATTTTTTGTTGCTCTGTATTTTAAATAAATCACCAAACTGGCTAAGGTTTTGACGATGGAAGAACTCTGATGAAAAGACAGTTTAATTCTTGGTGCTTTTTCACTTACAAATTCAACGTTTCCTTCTTTCGTAATAACTACTTTCCCTTTTAATAATTCGTTTTCGATTTCTGTCGCATACTCAAAATATTCATTACTGTTTCTTTGTTGAATATTATCTAAATCTTCTGCTACCTCTAAGCCATCTCTTATTGGTTGTGGGTATCTGGTATTACGTTTAAAAACTAAATCGAACAAACTAAAATCTTTTTTATTTGTAATTGCTTGTATGTGTTCCAAAGCATCATTTTTACGAATAGAGAGTTCATTACTGAATGTATAAATTGAGTTTCTTTCAACAGGAAAAATTGTAGAAGATGTAATAGGATAAAATGCAATAATAGAATACAGTCTTGACAGGAATACAATTTCCATGAAATTGTAAAATTCTTTATTTTTGATTAAAGAATCACTAATTGAAAATGTTATTTCATTCGTATTTGGTTCTTTTATCAAAACAAATGAATAATCATAAAATCTAATTGTTTCCTTTATGGCTATTTTATTTATTTTAACTTGAAAATCCTCTTTGGTTTCTAAAATGTTGATTTCGGTTTTTGCAAAAAAGTCTTTGGATTTGTTCTCTGGAATTGCGAACAAATTCCAGAGATTATCTTTAATGTTTTCTACTTCTCTAACTCTAAAATTCCAGATTAAATCGTAATTAATGGTGATTTTTGCAGAATTATCTTCCACCAAAGTTTTAACTATTTCTTCTTCAAGCCGAATTCCAATATTCTTATTATTTAAATTAGTAAGAGCGTAAAGAACATAAGCCATATATGTTTTTCCTGTACCATTAGGACCGCAAAAAATGGTTATTTTTTTTTCTAAATCTATGGTTGCTTCTTTAATTGCTCCTAACTCTTTTATTTGAATTTTCATATTCCCAATTATTTGTTAGTAAAGGTAATAATTTGGATTTTAAAAAGTGTCACCGAAATTTAGTATTTTGTTTAATTCAACCCTAACACACCTCCACCTTCGTCCAAACCGCACCCGCCTCATTAGATTTTACCACAGTATCAATAAATACCATGCCTCTGATGCCTTCTTCAATGCCTGGGAAATCGTGAATATCTGGGTTGTAGCCACCCGTTAAAATTTCGCTTTCTCCTGCTAAACCACCCGCTGCATTTTCTTTGGCAACTTCGCCCCATCTTGCACGTAGAGCATAAGAGAAATTGCGGTAGATGCTCGCAAATGTCTCAATATAACCTTCTGGGTGTCCTGCTGGTTGGCGAGTATGTGCTTGGGCTTGCGGCGATAAATCACCTACACCTGTGCGGATAATGCGAGAACCTTTTTCTTGATTGGTCAAAATCAGTGTATTTGGGTCCATTTGCTTCCATTTCAAACCACCAAATTCTCCGTAAATTCTGATATTCAAATCATTTTCTTCGCCATTACAAATCTGTGAATTATGCAAAATTCCTTTTGCTCCGTTATCAAAACGTAAAAGCATATTGGCATCATCATCCAACTGACGACCTTCCACGAAAATGGTCAAGTCGGCACAAATTTCGGTGATTTTCAAGCCTGTTATGTATTCCGCCAAGTTTTCGGCGTGCGTTCCGATATCGCCCACACCACCCGCAGCTCCACAACGAGCTGGGTCAGTTCTCCAGCCCGCTTGTTTTTGTCCCGTAGCTTCTAATAATTGCGAAAGCCAACCTTGTGGATATTCAACAATTACTTTACGAACCTTTCCGATAACGCCATTTTTAATCATCTGTTTTGCCTCTTTTACCATTGGATAAGCACAATAATTATGCGTCAAACAGTAAATTAGACCAGATTTTTCGATAATATCTCTCAATAAATAAACCTCTTCTGTATTAAGCGTTGCGGGTTTGTCAGAAACCACATGAAAACCATTTTCAAGAGCCATTTTAGCGGCTGAAAAATGCACGTGATTTGGGGTTACAATCGTAACAAAATCCATTCTTTCGCCTTCTGGAAGTTCTTTTTCTTTCAAAATCATTTCCTCAAAAGAACCATAAACTCGGTTGGCAGGAAGATAAAGTGCTTCTCCCGTTGCTTTTGATTTTTCAGGATTTGAGCTGAATGCCCCACAAACCAATTCAACTTCGCCATCCAAAGCCGCACCACGGCGGTGAACTGCTCCAATGAAAGCATCCAAGCTTCCACCAATCATTCCCATTCTAATTTTACGTGCCATTTTTCTTAGCTATTTGCCTTTAGTGATAAACTTTAGGCATTTTAAGTTTTGATTTATTCTTGTGTTTTGAAACAAATTTAAGCCCTAATATTTGGTCTTAAAACCTGCCTTATATTGGTACTAATACAAATTTTCATAAAAATACTGATAAATCGGTGCATGAAATATGAATATTTTTTCGTTTTTTTGATAGATTTTTCAAAGACGAAATTTCATAAAACCAAGAAATTAACTAATTTATTCAATTTTAAAATCCCTAATTCACTATGTCTCAAATCATTAACCGTGACAAACTTTTTTTAGGAAGTTGTTTTGCCCTCATTACAACGGCGATGGCTTTCGGTATTCGTGCAGGTGTGCTAACACAACTTGGCGTAGAATTTAACCTTACTTCTCAAGAACTTGGTTATGTAAACCAAATGGCATTTTTGGGTTTCCCAATCGCAATGATTATCGGAGGACCGCTTTATAATGCTCTGGGCCCTAAAAAAATTATTTGGGTGGCTTTTGCTACGCACGTTTTGGGTTTAGTAATGACTATTTTTTCTGGTGGATTCTGGACACTTTTGATTTCGACTTTCTTTGTTGGCTTTGGTAATGGAACGGTTGAAGCGGCTTGTAATCCAATGATTTCGGATATGTATGAGGGTAACGAAAAAACAAAAATGTTAAATCGTTTCCACATGTGGTTTCCTGGTGGAATCGTAATCGGTAGTCTTCTTTCTCAATTTATGACTTCTGCGGGCATGAGCTGGCAAATGCAAATTGGAGCAATTTTGATTCCTGCAGTTATTTATGCTTTCTTATTCTTCGGACAAACATTCCCAGAAAGTCAAGATGAAGGTGCTGCTTCAACGGGTGATAACTTAAAAGCGATGATGTCTCCTTTGTACATTTTTATGCTTGCGTGTATGGCTTTAACAGCAATTTCAGAGTTTGGACCAGAGCAATGGATTGGACCAGTTTTAGGAAAAGCAGGAGCAAGTCCGATGATTATTTTGGCTTTAGTAACAGGTTTGATGGCGGTAGGTCGTTATTTCGCAGGGCCAATTGTGCATAGTATTAACCCAACAGGTGTTTTATTAGGTTCAGCCGTATTAACAACACTTGGTGTGGTTTTGATGAGCCAAGCAACAGGCGGAATGGTATATGCTTCGGCTATTATTTTTGCTTTGGGTGTATGTTATTTCTGGCCAACCATGATTGGTTTTGTGGCTGAAAACTTACCACGTACTGGTGCATTTGGTATGTCAATTATTGGCGGTATGGGAATGTTCTCAACTTCAATTTTCCAACCAGTAATCGGGAAATGGTTAGATGACGAAAAAGCTTCGGCCGCTGCTCAAGGACTTACGGGTGACGTAGCCGAATTAGCTGCTGGACAAGCAACATTAGATAATATGGCAGTTTTCCCTGCGATTTTAGTGGTAGCTTTCGCAGGTTTATTCTTCTATATGCGTAAAAATAAAACAGCTTCACACGCATAATTTATTTATGTTATTTGCTGAATAATTAAAACAAAGCCTTACAGATTTTCGTATAATCTGTAAGGCTTTGTTTTTGTAGGACAGGTTTCCAATCTGTCATTTGTAGAACAGGCTTCCAACCCGTCACTAAAAAATAACTTTAAATGTTCCTCAAAATCTCAAAACGTATCCTAATTGCTTACGGAATTCTTTTTATAATATCCCAAATACTCTCTTCGTGTTTAACTTTTAAAGTAAAACAAAAAGAGATTGATGAGAAGTTTGCAGGATTCTCTCAAAAGCCAATGCAACATCAAATTGAAGTGCAAGGAATTAGTATGAATTATGCTGAAATCGGCTCTGATTCATTGCCTGTGGCTTTTTTCGTGCATGGCTCGCCTGGTTCTTGGGGAGCATTTATTGATTTTATGAGAGATACAACTTTACTGAAAATAGTAAAAATAGTATCGGTGGACAGAGTTGGTTTTGGTGATTCAGATTTTGGTGATGCCGAAAAATCATTAGTTAATCAAGCGGAATTATTGAAACCCATTGTGGCGAAATATAAGAAATCAGGTAAGAAATTAATCCTTATTGGGCATTCTTTAGGAGGACCTTTAATTGCCCGCATGACGATGGATTATCCAGAATTGATTGATAATCTTATCATTGTGGCAGGTTCAATTGCTCCAGAACTTGAACCTCACGAAAAATGGTTTAGAATTCCGATGGAAATTATTCCGATACGGTTTTTAGTGCCTGCTTCGTTTCGGGCTTCCAATCATGAAATACTTTATTTGAAACCCGAATTAGAAAAGATGTTACCTTTGTGGAAGAATATTCGTCAGCCTGTCATTGTTATTCAAGGCGGAAAAGATATGTTGGTGAGTCCCAAGAATGCGGATTTTGCCGAGAAAATGTTGGTAAATGCCAAAAGTTTAAAAGTTGTACGAGTTGACACCATGAATCATTTTGTGCCGTGGTCGCATCCGCAATTGATTAAAAAAGCAATCATTGAATCTTTGTGATTGGTTATTAGTGATTGGAAATTTGTTTTATGTCGAAGCTAATCCCCAATCCCCAATTTCCAATCACCAATCACTAAAATATGAAATTAAGAGTAGGACAAGGGTACGACGTACATCGCCTCGAAGAAGGCAGAGATTTTTGGTTAGGTGGAATTATCGTTCCGCATACACACGGAGCCGTTGGGCATTCCGATGCGGATATTGTTTGTCATGTAATATGTGATGCCCTTTTGGGAGCGGCCAATATGCGAAATATTGGCTATCATTTTTCGGATAAAGACCCACAATATAAAGGTGTAGATTCAAAAGTCTTAGTTAGAAAAGTGCTTGAAATGGTGCGTGGAGCAGGTTGGGAAGTGAATAATTTAGACGTAACCATCATATTGCAAGAACCTAAATTGAATCCACATATTCCAACGATGAAAGCTTGTTTGGCGGAGGTTATGAATATTCCCGAAGAGGATTTATCCATCAAAGCAACTACTTCTGAACACATCGGTTTTGTAGGGCGTGGTGAAGGCGTGGCTGCTCAATGCGTAGCTTTGATTATTAAGGAGTAACTATATTTATTAAGCAAAGAATCAAAGGTTAGAATTGTGAGTTTTTGCGACCTTTGCTTTATGAAAAAAATAGTAGCCCCACATCATATTATTGCCTACGGATTGCTTTTGGTGACATTAGCCGTTAATGTTTCGATGCCATTGTTCAGAGTTTATGCTGCCCAAGCCAATCTGAATAATGGGCAAACTGCCTTAGTATTAGCGGCTTATATTTCTGGAATGTTGCCTTGTTATATTTTTTTGGGAGGAATTTCTGATAAATTAGGTCGGAAGCCTGTTCTATTCATTAGTTTGTGCTTCGCTTTTTTAGCGACTTTGGTCATTACCTTAAATCCAACGGTTTGGGCTTTGATTATCGCCCGAATGTGTCAGGGAATTGCTTTGGCTTTGAGTATGGGAACAGGCACGGCATATTTAACGGAAGTTCTTAAAGATAAAATAGCAGACGCACCTACCAAAGCGGCAAATTTGGCTTCTTTATCAACTGCTATTGGATTTAGTGGCGGGGCGTTATCCACTACTTTGTATTTATTTTACGAGTTTACTTTAGTACCACCGTCTTATTATTTGTTACTAATTATCACCGCAATCGGTATTCTTTTGGTGCTATTTTTGCCCAATCCAACGCCAATTGGTGGCGATATTATTCGCTTACCCTATTTCCCGAAAGGTTCGTTTCCTGTCAATATGTCGATTGCTCTTTGTTGGGCGACTACGGGCGTTGTTATTGCTATTGTCCCAACTCAATTAGCTAAATTTGGTATGACTGCTTTTGCGGGTTTTTGCTTGGTTTTAATTAATTGGACGGGGGCATTTACACAGCCATTTATCCGTAAAATGAACCCGATAAAATCGGTAACGATTGGTTATTTCCTTATTCCAACGGGATTTTTATTTGTGATTTTGGGCTGTCATTTTGAGCAAATTATCATTATTTTATTCGGAACATTTATCGTCGGTTTGGCGGCTTATGGGTTTTCGTATGTGGGCGGATTGGCTCTAATCGCTAATTATGGCGGACAACAACGTGCCAGAGCTGTATCTGGTTATATGCTTTTTGGCTATTTAGGTTTTGGGATTCCTGCTATTTTCTTGGGCTATCTTTCGGATAGTTTAGGCATCGTAAATGCCCTGATATTTTTTGAGGTTGTTCTTATTGTTTTGACGGCTTGGTTGTTGAAAGGATTTAAGGGATTGGGTAGTGACAAATAGCAAATTTCAACGCTGGCAGAGTTCAAAACCTTATCAGCGTTAGACGGATAAATGGGCAAAGTAGTGGCGAATAGCATTCGCCAACATAGCGAATGCTATTCGCCACTACTTGGTCATTTCTCTAAACTTGACATACACGTGAATATCCAAAACAACTTCATTTTTAATAGCCGATTTCTTCTGAATTCCCTCAAAATGGTAATCAGCCTTTTCTAAAACTCGCATAGACGCTTTATTGAAATCAAAAATACCCGCCCAAATTCTTTCAATGTTGGGGAAGTTCTTAAAAGTATAATCCGTCATCAATATTACCGCTTCCGAAGCAATGCCTTTTCCCCAATAATTTTCGCCCAACCAGTACCCAATTTCTGCGGATATTCGGTAAATATCATTGCCAAGAACAAAGCCAACTGCTCCAACAACTTTTCCATCAATATCAATAGCAAAGCAAGTGGCAGGTTTATCCGTTTCCTTATTCGCATCAATCCACCATGAAGCGTCATCATGCGTATATGGGTATGGGAAAATATCTCGGACATGATTGAAAATCTTGATATTATTGGCATTCGCTACCAAAGAATCTTGGTCGCCCTCTTTGAATGGGCGTAGGGTGAAATTTTGAGAACTTATTTTCGATGGCATCATTTGAAATTTATCCCTGTAAATATCTCAAAAATCCCGTATTTTTGGAATGATTGTTGAATAAATATAGAACGTAACCCAGACTTCAGTCTGTTTAAATAAGTACAGACTAAAGTTTGAGTTACGTTTAATGAACAAATATTAGCCCATGTCTAAAAATAATAAATCACAAAAGAAAACTATCGTTTTGCAATCTACTGTTAATCAGTCGATTAAAAACGAAGGTGTTTCATCTAAAACTTCATTTAGTTACGGAAAATGGCTCGCCATTGGAGCATTAATCATCACACTTTTTGTCGCATTTTCGGGTGGATTTGACAACCAATTTGTTGATTGGGATGACCACGTTTATATTGAAAATGATTATCTCGTAACCGAACCCAAAGGACATTTTGGCGAAGCCTTCAAAAGCCACGTTGCCCTCAATTACCACCCTTTGACGATTGTGTCGATGATGATAAATTCGTCTGTTTCAGGTGCTGACAATCCAAAAGCGTTCATCGTTACCAACTTTATTATTCACTTATTGAATACGTTAATGGTATTTTGGTTGCTCATGCTTTTGACTAAACGCCGTTTGATGGCTTCATTTTTTGCCGCTTTATTATTTGCCATTCATCCCATGAGAGTTGAGTCGGTAACTTGGATTTCGGAGCGAAAAGACGTTTTGTATGGCTTCTTTTTTATTGCAGGTTGTATTTCGTATTTATATTATTTAGATGCTGGAAAGAAAAATAAGTATTTGATAATCAGCTTGATATTGTTCGTTTTGTCTTGTTTGTCGAAAGCTCAGGCGGTTGTTTTACCGATTGTTTTCTTCTTATTTGATTATTGGCGTGACCGTAAAATTGATACAAAAGCTATCGTCGAAAAAGTGCCATTTTTAGTATTTTCATTACTTTTTGGTTTGATTGCCACCAATATTCAAAGTGGAGGAGATTTTCACGGAACAATTCATATTATCGGTGAACAACGTTCGGCTTTGAGTTTAAAAGTGTTTACAATGATGGATAGAATCCAATACGCAGGTTATGGATTTGTGATGTATTTCTACCATCTTTTTGTGCCAATCAATCTGTGTACATTTTATCCTTACGAAGCTGACGGAGTTAATAAATTGTATTCAACGGGTATTGTTTTTTCATTAATTATTGTTGGATTAACGATTTTTTCTGCTCGTAAATCAAAGTTATTTCTTTTCGGAATTGGCTTTTTTGCCGTTACCGTAGCCTTAGTTTTGCAGTTTATTTCGGTGGGGGCGGCTATCATGGCAGACCGTTATACGTACATTCCGTACATCGGATTATTTTTTGTATTGGCAATGCTTTTAGACCAATTGGCAGAAAAAAATCAAAGCCTAAAACAAGTAGTTTGGGTTGGGGCATTCGCCTTTGCGGGTTTTTGTTTGTTCCAAACTCGTAAACAAGTAGAAACTTGGCAAAATACGGGAACATTATTTGGGCAAATTATTAAACTTTTTCCGAACGATTACCGTGCCTATTATACCTACGGAAAATATGTGGGAGAGAAAGAAGGGAAATTAGAAGAGTCGATTGAGGCCAATAAAAAAGCGATTGAATTGGGTTATAAAGACGATGCTGGACCTTGGGAAAATCTCGGAACGGCTTATGGAATTAAAGGCGATACACCCAAAGCGTTAGAATATTTTTCGGAAGCAATTAAACGTGGAGCAAGTTCTGGTGAAACCTACATGAATCGTGGAATGGCGTATTTTAACCTCAACCAACCCGCCAAAGCAATCCCAGATTTTGAAAAATCCCTGACGATGAAAAATGATAAAATTGTGATGTCAAGAGGTTTATTGGCTACTTCTTATTTAGCTTCTGGCAATGCAACAAAAGCCTTAGAAAATTTCAATCAAGTAATTGAAAAAGATGGTAGCCAAGACCCTGTGCATTTTTATAATCGTGGTTTAGCCAAGCAAACTTTGGGTGATAGGGCAGGGGCAATTGCTGATTTTCAGAAGACTTTAACGCTACAACCAAATTACGAAGCAGCTAAAAAGAGTTTGGCAGGTTTGGGTGCATAATTTGTTTTAATATAATTAGGTAGAGACGTTG